>WLOB01000009.1 GCA_009699505.1 Actinomycetota bacterium
TGGTCGCGAGCATCCTGCAGCGCCAACCATGCCGCGTCGAGCCGTCTCTGCTCAGCATCGGACTCGGCAATCCGCCTGGAGGTCTCCTCATCCGCTCGGCGTGTCGTGGCGAGCTGCGCGGCATCGATCGCAGCACGCCGCTCGGCCCGGCGGAACAGGCCGATCCCGCTGAGTCGACTTGCTCGTTCCTCGGCCAACAGCGCCGCGGCGTCAACAGGCGCGGGAGGCGGAGCGGTCGCGGGTTCCGCACCGCCCCCGGCTTGCTGAGCCAGTGCCTCGACCCCGAGGACACCTTCGTGCCGACGTCTGATCGGGTCCGGATTCGGTGTTGCGGCTGCTGGAAGAACCGGCCTGCTGGCCGGCAGGAAGTCTTGAAGGTGCGCACTGACGATGTCGCGCTCGACTTGCCGCAACCTCGCGATCTGTTCGGCTTTCTCAGCCTCGCGGGCCGCGCGTTCAAGGGCCGCCAGCGACGCGAGTGTCGGGCCGCCGTAGCCGCGAGACGAACCCTGCGGCCGCCCGGGTGCACGGCGCCGCGTTCCTCCACCGAGATGTGCGTAACCGCCGACGGGTCCGATACCGGTTGACACGCCCACGCCTCGGGAACCCACGTGGACGCGGGCGGCGCGCGGGCCGATGCCGGCGCTGAAGCCGCGCGACGACGCCCGTACACGAACCCCGGGAGCGATCTTCATGCTGAAGCCCACAGGCCGACCCTAGGGTAGGCCGTCCGTCGCGACAATCGATCTAGCGCTCCGGCTGATCTAAAACGGCTGGCGTCATCTGTTCGTCTATCAGAGCGAGTTCTGCGCTCTCGGATCCGCCCTCGGCTCCGATCAACGATCGTGTTCCGCTCTTCCCCGATCGCTCCACCTCCAATCGCGCCTCACGCGATGCCGTCGTGCTCGGCCCTGCCGCTTCGAGTCACCGACGAGCTGCGCCACCACGTGGATGCCCGGAATCGGGGCGTCGAACTGATCCAAACGGCCCGGGACGATGACGAACGTCTCGTCGGTCTCTTGGTGGCAACCAATGTGACCGACCGGCTCGCCGGTGCTCTCAACGAGCACTTCCCCGCCGTTCGGGCCCTGAGGAAGCGTGATCCGAGCCGGGCGCCTGCCATCGAATGGTTTCAACGGTCGACCGAAGCCCTCGCGGACCTACAGGAACTCGTGGACGCGCAGATCGAGCTCGCGCGGGTCGTCGGGGGCGCGCGTGCCGATTCCGCGGTTGCCAAGGCCGCATCGGTCATCGAGCACTTCCTGACGGGCGGCCATCTGGTCGCGGGAGGGGCATCGCTTGGGCTGTTGCGGCTTCCCGACGACGTTCCGGTGTTCTCCGACGATCAGGCGCTGCGCGAGCTGATCCGTGCCCGGAACCTCGCTCCAGCCCTCATCGAGGCCGCGAGCACTGACGAAGAACGACTCGTCGGCGTTGTCCTCCTCACGAACATGTCCGAGCACGTGATCGAACGGGTTCGGGCGACGATCCCACGGCTCGCCGAGATGACGAGTTCTGTCGAGCGCGACGTCGCAACCGAGTTTGCGAACGAGCTTGTCGCCGGGCTGCAGTCGTACGCCCCGTACGCGGATGAGCAGCACGTCCTCTCCGCAGAGGTGGGGGAGGCCGCAACGGCACGTGCACTCGAGAGGGCACGCAAACTCATGTTGCATGCGGCCGGGATCGAAGACTCGGGTTTCGAAACGCACACAGCACCAACTCGAGCGGCACCTCAGGTTCCGGCCCAGGTTCCAGCGGGAGCCTGGGACGTAGCGATGCAAACCTGCAGATCCTGCGGCGAGACGGCGCGCCCCACCGGACGTGCGTGCCCGTTTTGCCGAGCGGCCTACGTCACTGCTTGACTGCGCGCAAGCCCGAACCGTTCTGGCGCAGCCGGGCGGCAAAACGATCGCGCAGCCGTCGGTCGTCCTCTTCCTTCAGGCCCGCGACACCGTCGGCGGTGTCCCGCCGGCAGTCACGGCCTCTCCGGCTCGGGGACGGTGCGGCCGAAGCGACCAAAGGGTGTGCGCGACGACGACATCGTCCTCGCGCGAGTTCCGTTGACTTCGCGAAGGCCCGGCTGGTCCATCGCCCGCCCGACAGTGAGACTGCCGACATCGACGGAATCGGATCAAGCGGGACCTTGCGCTGGGATCGGCGCAGGCCCGGTCGCCTGTGACGCCCTCGGGTCAAGACGGGTCGGCAGATGCCGCGTCGCGATCCACCAGCAATCCACCGGCACGAAGGCCCTCCGCCGCCTCTTCGGCGGCACGCTGCGGGTCGAGTCTGTCCAGGGGCCAAAGACGGCGGTGGAGCCAGTAGCCGGCGATGTCCTTGGTCCGAGTGAAACCCGCTGCCGCGAATGCGGCGGCTGCTGCGTCCTCGAGGGTGCCGTTCGGGTCCCGCTCGGGCGCGACCACGAGCGAGTCCGGGGCTCCCGGAAGGTTCAGGCGGGTGCCTGCCGGCGTGAGGTAGCACCGGAGGTACAGCGGCTGCCCACCGGCGTCGTCGATCCTGATCCTGCGCCCGAAGTAGGCCGCGCCCGCGATCTGCTTCACCGGCCCGCCCGCTCCGAATTGGTAGCCCAGGCTGGTGGCCACCCGGTCAAGTGCTGACTTGTGGAGCGCGAAGAACGCCGCGTGGTCGGCGGGCGGGATCGCCTTCGGTGCAATGCGGTTGTCGATCACGTCGACGAACGCCGACGCGACGAGGGCAATGTCCGGCTCCACCGCGTCGTGCAGGGAGTCGATCACGTCGCGAAGCTCGGACCACGAGACGTCCCGCGCCGTCAACGTCGCCTGGTCGACGGAGCCACGCGACCCGGTGCGCGTCAAGGTTCCGACGAGACGGATCTCGGCGTCGCCGACCGTGGGCGACTCCCAGAGGTGCCGGTAAACGTCCGGCTGGAGCCGATCCCCGAACTCGGGGTACGCGTGGAATTCCGAGTCGATCTTCACCTCGACGAGGATCTGGAACGCCGGGTCCGCTCCGCAGATCGACAGGTCCGGGTGGAGGGCTCCTCCCCCCGGCTTGGGAAGACTCACTTGGGTCCGCGCGCCGACGGCGATGCGGGATCGCACCAGGTCGCCGGCGAACATCCGCGTGATCGCCTGACCCAGCACCGGTGACCGATCGATGAGCCACGCGAGGACTGTCGTGGCCTGGTTCTCCAACTGGTGCTGAGTGATCGTCGCCGGAACCGAAAAGAGGTCGACGAACAGGTCTGGCCGACCGTACGTCAAGGCCGGCGCGTGGTAGAGCGTCATCGGGGGCGACCGTATCGCCTACATCTCCACCGGCGGGCTCGACAAGAGGACGTCCCGCGAGGTTCAAGGAGCGAAGTTCGTCGACGGGGGTGGACATGGCTTTGGTCGTCTGGGAGCGTCGGATCGTCCCCACGCGTCCGATCACGGTCACGTGCTCCGAAAGAGGTCCCACCAGTGTCGTCCCGAGACGTTCGAGATCCCTTCGGCGCTCTCCGATCCCGTACGACCGGTGAGAGCGGAGCAGGAGAGAGCTCCGCAGCATGACCCCCCGCCCCACCCCACCCGTACCATCGACCCCGGTGCCGTCGAACTGGGTCCAGGTCAGTCCCTCCGAGTACCCGTGGGAGCAGGAGGCGCTCTCGTTCGTGCAGCAGGCGCTGCCGACGACCGAGCCCTACGGGGCGTGGGCGAACTTCGAGGTCATCAGCGACGGGTCCATCAGTGAGATCGACTTGCTCATCTGCTCGCCGAAGGGGGTCGTCCTCGTCGAGCAGATGAGCTGGCCCGGGTCGCTCGTGGATAGCGGGCAGACCTGGCGGAACACGCGGCCGGACGGGAAGGTCCGCACGTTCGACAACCCGCTGCTCCTCACGAATCGGAAGGCGAAGAAGCTCAAGTCGCTGCTCGGGCGGCAGAAGGCCTTCCGCCGCGAGCCCCTCCCGTACATCGCGCCGGCGGTCTTTCTCTCGAGCCCTGAGCTCGCGTGCAACCTCTCGATCGAAGGCCGTCAAGGCATCTTCGGCCGTGGCCCGGAGCCGGACGGCACGACGACCCAGCGGGGCAACCTCCCCAGCGTCATCGACGGGCTCATCACCGTTTCCCCGGAGGAGCACCGCTCCCTCGGCAACCGGCGCATCGACCGGCCGACGGCCAAGCGCATCGCGACGGCGATGGAGCAGATCGGCCTGCGGCCCGCGCAACGCTCCCGCAAGGTCGGCGAGCTCGAGCTGGGGGACTTGCTCGACGAGGGCGTCGGCTACCAGGACTTCGCCGCCACCCACCCGCGCGACCAACGCACGCAGCGACGTGTGCGGATCTACGGCCTGCCGTCCTCGGACCCCGAGGAGCGCGATCGCGTCGTCCGAGCGGCCGACCGGGAGTTCAAGATCCTCGGCCCGTTGCAGCACCCGAACCTGATGCACCCCGTCGACGCGCACGAGCACGAGCTCGGCGCGGCCGTCGTCTTCGAGCGCGACCCGTCCGAGCAACGGCTCGACCACTTCCTGGCCGAGCACGGTGCCCAACTCGACCTGTACGACCGGCTGCGGCTGCTGCGCTCGCTGGGCGAGACCGTCGCGTGGGCGCACGGGCGACGGATCTACCACCGCTCGCTCTCGCCGCGCAACGTCCTGGTCGTCCGCCCCGAAAGCGAGGACCGAGCCTTGCGCATCGGTGGCTGGCAGACCGGTGTGCGGCTGGAGGGCGGCACGCTCACGAGCGCGATCGCCGGGACGAAGCACGTGCTGGACCTGGTCGACGACGAGACGTCGCCGTACGTCGCGCCCGAAGCGGTCTCGTTGGTCGACGCCGACCCCGAGCGCCTGGACGTCTTCTCGATCGGCGCGATCGGCTACCACCTCCTCACCGGGGTCCAGCCCGCCGCGACGCTCGGGGCGCTCACCGCCCGGCTCCAGCGCGAGAAGGGCCTCGAGATCGCCGCCGACCTCGACGGTGCCTCCGCCGGCCTCGCCGAGCTCATCCGCAGCGCGACGGCCCCCGACGCGTCGCACCGCTTCGCGACGGTGGGGGAGCTGCTCGAGTACCTCGACGACGAGGAGGAAGAGCTCACCCGGCCGCCGGAGGACGAGGAGCCCGAGGTCGATCCGCTGAAGCTCACGAAGGGCGACCGGATCGGGACGTTCACCGTCCAGCGGCGGCTCGGTCGCGGGTCGACTGCGATCGCCGTGCTCGCGAAGGACATGGACGACCGCGAGCAGGTCCTGAAGATCGCCTCGAGGCCGGAACACAGCGCCCGCATCCGCGAGGAGGGCGAGGTCCTCGGCAAGCTCCGCGACAGCACGATCATCCCGCTCCAGGACGGCCCGCTCGACTTCGGCGGTCACGCCGCGCTCGTCCTCGGCTTCGCGCGCAACGGGACGCTCGCGCGGTGGCTCAGCAAGGAGGGCAGCGTCTCGCTCGGAAAGCTCGAGGACTGGGGCACCGACCTGCTCTCCGCGGTCGCGTACCTGGAGCGCGAGGGAATCGCGCACCGCGACATCAAGCCGGAGAACCTCGGGATCGCCGAGGTCGGCCCGCGCAAGCAGCCGCGGCTGGTGCTCCTGGACTTCTCGCTCTCGCGTGCACCGACCGACCAGCTCGAGGCTGGCACCCGCCCGTACCTGGACCCGTTCCTCGGCACCGGTGGCCGCGACCGTTGGGACCTCTCGGCGGAGCGCTTCTCCGCCGCGGTCGTCCTGCACCAGATGGCGGCCGGCACGCTGCCGTTCTGGGGCGACCGCTCGACCGACCCCCGCTTCACCGACGCGGACGTCACCGTCGACGACCGCGGACTCCCGGAGCCGATCCGGGACTCCCTCACGGAGCTCCTGCAACGGGCGCTCCACCGCGACGCCGCGCAGCGATTCGACACGGCGGACGACCTGCTCCGCGCGTGGCGGCTGGTCTTCGCCGACCTCGACCGGGCGGGCACCACGACGGGCGTGGGCGACGACGAGCGAGCCGGGCTGCTCGCGGCCGCGACCGCGGCCACCCCGGTCCGCGGCCTCGGGCTCGACCCTCGGGCGGTCGACGCCCTGGAGCGCGAGGGCCACGACACCGTCGCGCAGTTCCTCGACCTGCCGCCGCTCTGGGTCAACCAGCTGCGCGGCGTGAGCCTGAAGACGCGACGCGTGCTCGGCGACGCCCAGCGGGCACTGCGCGAGCGCCTCGCGACGGAGACCCTCACCGTTGGTGAGCAGGACGTCCACCGCCTCGTCGACCTCTGCGAGCAGCTGCTGCCGCGGAGGGTCACCGAGGGTGCGCCCGACCTCGAGGTCCTGCGGCGCTTCCTGACCCTCGATGCCGTCGACGGGTCCCCGTCAATCTGGCCGGGACCGGCCGAGGTCGCGGCGGCGGCCGGGGCCCCGCGCGCGGACGTCGCCGACGTCATCGGCCGCGGCCGTCGCCGGTGGGTCCGCCTTCCGGCGCTGACGCGGCTACGCAACGAGCTCGTCCGGCAGCTCGAGCAGCTCGAAGGGGTCGCCGAGGTCGGCGAGCTCGAGCGGGCCCTGGGCGCCTGGTGGCAGCTCGAGGAGGGCTCCGACGACGGGCCGGACGCCGTCCGTGCCGCCGTCCGTGCCGCGGTCGAGGCCGAGCTCGAGCGCGACGGGCAGCGGGTGCTGTGGCAGCGCACCGCCACCGGTCGCGTCCTCGTCGTCCGCATCGAGGGGGACCTGTCGCTCGCCCAGCGGCGCCTCGACGCGGCGAGCGCGCTCGGAACGAGGTCCGACGTGCTGGTCGACGAGTCCGAGCTGCTGCCGTTCCCCCGCGCCACCGCGGCCCTGCGGTCGGTGGCGATGCCGTCCGACGCACCCACGCTCGGCTCCGAGCGGCTCGTGCGTCTGGCGACGTCGTGCAGTGCGCGGGCGGGGGTGTCGTCGCGGCTGGAGCTCCACCGCATCCCTCTCCGCGCCAACCGCGCCCTGGCGCTCTCGGGGGACGCCGTCAAGGGCTCCGAGACGTTCACGATCGGCGAGTTGCAGCGGCGCGTCGCCGCCCGCTTTCCGGCCGCCGACGCACTGCCCGGTCGGCCAGCTCTCGACGACCTCCTGCGTGACGCTGGACTCGACCTGCGCTGGGAGTCGTCCGAGCATCCCGGCGGCGGGCGCTATGCCGCACCCGACGCGAAGCTCCTGACGAGCCTCACGCACTACTCGTCGTCTGCTCCCCGGGCCGACACGGTGGTGACGACATCGACCCGCCCGGCCCTCGTCGGCGCGATCGACCCGGAGGTGGCGCAGGCGACGGCGTTCGAGCGTCGGGTCGAGGCTGTCGTCGCCGGCGGCGGGCTGCTCAGCCTGCTCGTCGACGTTCGGCAGCTGAACGACGCCGTCCGCGAGCTCCGGCGGTGGCCCGTGACGGTCGTCGACCTCGACGGCGTGATCGTCCGGGCGTGCCGCGAGGCGGCGTCCTCGATGGGCGTGGCGTGGGACATCGTTCTGCGCGCCGACGCCGCCGAGCCCGGCTCGAAGGACCGAGGCCGGTTGGCCCGCCTGATCGTCGAGGCGATGCCGGGCGTCGAGAAGCAGCTCCGTGACCAGGACGGTGTGCTCGTCCTGCAGAACCTCGGCCTGCTGGCCCGCTACGGACAGCTCGGGCTGCTCGACCGCCTGCGCACCGCGATGTTCGGCGACGCGCCGCTCCGGGCGTGTGTCCTGCTGCTTCCGGCCGACCAGCAGGTCGACCGGCCGCAGATCGACGGGCAGGCCGTGCCGGCGCTGACCCCGAACGAGTGGGCCCGCGTCCCCGGGGCGTGGCTGAAGAACCTGCACCGCGGAGCGGCAGCGTGAGCACCCGGAGCGCCCCGGGCACGCGTCGACTCCACCCCACCGCAACCACCGGGGCCGGCTGCGGCCGACCCGCGAGGACCATCACCGCATGATCGACGCACGCACGTTGACCGTCGACCTCAAGCGTCTCGTCACCGAGCTCGAGGACGACATCCGGTCGCACGCCGCCGAGGACCAGGCGACGGACGAGCGGCTGCGTGGCGAGCACGAGGCGGCGCGGGCCGCGGACCGGACGGCCGCGTCGTTCGAGGAGTGGCGCGACGGCGAGGTCACCCAGGCCGCGGTCGGCTGGGTCCTCTCGACGGTGTTCGTCCGCTTCCTCGAGGACAACGGCCTGATCGACAACCCGCTCGTCGGCGGCGTCGGCGCCCGGCTCGTGGCCGCGAAGGGCCGGCGGGAAGTCTACTTCGAGCAGCACCCGTCTCACAGCGACCGGGACCACCTGCAGTGGTGCTTCCGCCAGGTTGCCGCGTTCCCCGCCGCCGCGGCGCTGTTCGACGAGGGCCACGCCGCGGTGTGGCGGCTCTCGCCCTCTGCGGACGGCGCGAAGGCGGTCCGCGAGTTCTTCCTGCGGCCCGACCCGCAGACCGGCGAGCTGGTCCACGACTTCACCGACCCCGCGCACGACACGCGCTTCCTCGGCGACCTCTACCAGGACCTCTCCGAGGCGGCGAAGAAGCGCTACGCCCTGCTGCAGACGCCCGAGTTCGTCGAGGAGTTCATCCTCGACCGGACGCTGACCCCAGCGATCGCCGAGTTCGGCCTGTCGACGGTCCGCCTGATCGACCCGACCTGCGGCTCCGGCCACTTCCTCATCGGAGCCCTCCGCCGCCTGTTCGCCGCCCGCCAGGACCGCGAGCCGGGCACCCCGCCCGAGCAGCTCGTACAGACGATCCTGGAGCAGCAGGTCTTCGGCGTCGACCTGAACCCCTACGCGACGGCCATCGCACGCTTCCGTCTGGTGATCGAGGCGCTCGGCCTGGCCGGCGTCGGGCGGCTGGCCGACGCGCCGCCGATCGCGCTGAACCTCGCCACCGGCGACAGCCTTCTCCATGGACCGGTGTCGGCCGTCGGGCGCGACGGGAACCTGGCCGGCCAGCTGTTCGAGGCGGACGTCTACCGCCTGGGGATCGAGCACGCGTACGCGACCGAGGACGCCGATGCGCTGCGGCGGATCCTGGGGCAGGGGTACCACGCGGTGGTGGGCAATCCGCCGTACATCGTCGGCGACAACCCGTCAGCGCGAGACGCCTATAAGGATCGCTACCAGTACTGCCACCGTGAGTTCGCGCTGACGGTCCCGTTCATGGAGCGTTTCTTCGAGCTCGCTCGGATATTTAGCGTGGACATTGCGCAAGCAGAAGCCGGGTTTGTTGGGAAGATCACTGGCAACAACTTCATGAAACGTGAGTTCGGGGGCCCGCTCGTCGAGAAGTTCCTTCCGACGGTGGACCTCGATCTCGTGGTCGACTGTTCTGGGGCCTACATTCCCGGTCATGGGACGCCGACGCTGCTCGTATTCGGTCGCGCCCAGCGACCGACAAGCCGCGGGCTAAAGGTCGTTGACGGCGTTCGCGGCGAACCGGCGCAGCCGATCGATCCCGCAAGGGGCCGGGTGTGGCGCTCAATCGTCGATCTCGTAGGGGAGAAGACAGCCGGCAACGATTTTGTCCGGGTCGGCGACGTCGATCGCTCCGAACTGTTCGTGCACCCGATGACACTTGGCGCCGGCCGTGCGGTGCGCAAAACACTCGAAAGTCGGGCCGGCGACCGGCTGAGAACCGTGGCAGACGACCTCGGGTACACCGGCCAGACAAACCTCGACGACATGATGCTTCGGCCCCGCTCGGCGTGGCTGCGCGCAGGGGTTGCGGAACGGCACATCACGGGACTCGCCGTCGGCGACGTTGTGCGCGACTGGGCAGCAGGCGTTACGAACGCCGTCTGGTTCCCTTACGAAAACGAGCAGCTCGTCGGCCAAGAAGGCCTCACGGGCCGTGAAGTCGCTGCGGTGTGGCCGTGGCGGACGTCAGGATGGGCTCGAAGAACCTTCAATAAGGCCAGCTATCGAGAGGAGGACCGCTCTTGGTTCGAGTGGCACCAGATCGCGCTCCGCCGGCATCGCACCCCGCTGTCCATCACCTGGGCCTTCGTCGTGACCCACAATCACTTTGTACTCGACCGGGGTGGGAAAGTTTTCAAACAGTCCGCCCCCCTGATAAAGCTTCCGGAGTCCGCAGGCGAGGTAGTGCACCTGGGTCTACTTGGTGCTCTCAACAGCTCCGTGACAGCGTTTTGGTTGCGACAGGTTTGCCAGACAAAGGGTTCGAGTGGTGTGGGGCGAGGCATCTACGACGAGGAGTGGGAGAACCACTTCGAGGTTTCTGCCGGTCGCGTCGCCGAGCTCCCGCTCCCCGCCGATCGCTCCCCGGTCATCTCGGCCGAGCTGGACCGGCTCGCCCGCGAGCGGGCGGCGCTGCTCGAAGACCTCGCGTCACTGCCGTCCGACGTGGTCCTCGTCGACGAGCTGGCGGAGCGCCGGGCGCGTGAGGAGGCACTGACCGCGCGGATGGTCTTCCTGCAGGAGGAGCTCGACTGGCAGGTCCTCCGCGCGTTCGGGCTGGCGCCCGACGACCTGCCGCTCGCGTTCGGTGACGACGGGGCGCCCGACCTGCCCGCGGATTTCGGGATCGCGCTCGGGCACCGCTCGTTCGAGGTCGTCCTCGCCCGCCAGGTCCAGGCGGAGGAGGCGCAGACGACGTGGTTCGAGCGTCATGGCTCGACGCCTATCGTGAAGCTGCCCGCCGCGTGGCCCGCCGCCTACCGCGACCTGGTGGCCCGCCGGATCGCGCTGATCGACGGCGACGCGGACGTCGCGATGATCGAGGCGCCGGAGCACAAGCGCCGCTGGTCGCGCGAGGCGTGGGACAAGCGCGAGCGCCGCGCGCTCGAGGCGCTCGTCCTGGACCGGCTGGAGGACCCGTCGGTCTGGGGTGACGCGCCCCGGCTGCGGGCGGCGAGCGAGCTGACCGACGTCGTTCGGGCCGACGCGCTGCTGGCCCAGGCGGTCGCCCGGATCGCCGGCCGTTCCGACGCCGACCTCGGCGCGGTCGTCCCCGAGCTGCTCGTGGAATGCAGCGTGCCGTTCCTCACCGCACTGCGCCTGAAGGACCCCGGTCTGCGCAAGCGCGCGGTGTGGGAGCGCGTGTGGGAGCAGCAGCGCCACGAGGACCGCATCGACGCCGAGGTCGCGGCCGCAGGGCGCGCACCGGACGAGGCCGAGCGCCGCAAGGCCGCCGAGGTAGGCCGGATCGACGTGCCGCCGAAGTACGGCTCGGGCGACTTCCGCCACACGCGGATCTGGCGCCAACGCGGCAAGCTCGACGTGCCGAAGGAGCGGTTCTTCCACGTCCCGGGTGCCGAGCGCGGCGCCGACACCAGCCCCGTCTTCGGCTGGGCCGGCTTCAACGAGCGCGACCGGGCCGTCGCGCTCGCGGGCCGCGTCTACGAGCTGCGTGAGCAAGAGGCCGCCGGCGCCGGCCGCCTCACGCCGCTCCTGGCGGGCATCGACGAGCTGCTGCCGTGGATCGCCCAGTGGTTCCCGGACGACGACCCCGACTACGGCGGGCCGCCGGCCGACTACTTCGAGGGATGGCTCGACCAACAGCTCGCGGAGATCGGGCTGACGCGGGAGCAGCTGCGCGGGTGGCGGCCGGCGGCGGCGACGCGCGGGCGGAAGGCCCAAGGGGTGAGCCCGAGAACATCGGCTGGCCGCAATTGACTCCGTGCTGAGGATCAGCGGCGGTGGCCCGGGGACTACGCGTCGTCGAGGTAAAGGAGTGCTTCGACAACGTTCTCCAGCGTCGGGGTTCGGGCATAGCCTCCACGTGCGTGCTCGTCGAGAAGTCTGCCGAACGTCGCCCGCGCCCCCGCCGCGATGTCGATGCCCAACTTGGAGAGGACCGTCTTGTGGTCTCGTGCTTCGACGACTCTCTGTCTGATGCTCGAATACCCCTTGTAGCGGGGGAAACACGCCTGGACGAGCTCGTCGGGGAGCGCGTAAAAGATGTCTCGGACGCCAATTCCCACGATCGGGATCCGGACCTCAAACCTCCGCTCGACCTCCGTCACTCGGCGCACGGCTTCGATCTCGGCCGCGAGTGCCCTGCGACGCGCCTCCGAGCCGGGCAGCGTGTCACCGGCTCTCAACGCCGAGATGTCGTCGGCATCGAGGCCGTCGATCAAGACTGCGACGGGTATGCCGCCCTGTTGGCTCTCGAGCCACGCTTCCAGTGCAGGGCGGAGGTTCTTCGTTCCGTGGGTCGGACGAGTGAGGACTCCGGCCGCTCGAAGCTCCTGCCCGGCGAAAGACTCCAGGACCTCGACGTCGTGGCGCCCTTCGACGAAGACGGCGCGGCACCAGGGTGCGTAGAGGCCTCCACGGTCTAGGCCCATCGACTTGCTCAGCGGGCTCCAAGGAGTGAGTTCGACTGGTCGGAGATCCGCGATGTGCGAGGCACCGTGGTCGTCCCGGAAGACCTGCGAGTGCGCCACCCCCTCCCGCTGGGTCAGCGCAGCCGGTGCGTGGGTGACGGCGAGGATCCGCGACCCGTTGTCTCGTGCGAGATCGAGGAGCCATCCGGTCATCTCGGCCTGTCGGGCAGGGTGCAGGTGGCGCTCGGGTTCATCGACCAGAAGCAGGTCAGCGCCGACGCCGGCCGGTACCGCCCTGGGCAGCGCCTCGACCGACCGGCGGAGGGCGTCAGCTGCGGGAACGTACGCGTCCAACGCGGATCGATGCAGTCGTTTGATTGCCTCCGCACCCCAGCGCGCTTCGGACCGCGTGGAGAGGTCCTCCAACCGCATTGCCTCCTCGAAGATGTCTGACGTCAGCGTGCCCGGACCAAGTGCTTGTGGCCCGTCGCCCGTCGCCGCTTCGTCTTCTTCCTGAAGCGACGGATGGATCGGCGGATCCCAACAGTGCAAGACCTCGAACAGGTCAGAGCCGAGGTCGTGTGCTTGGCCCTCGAGGTGGATCGCGTGGGCGACCGCTCGGCGGCTTGACTCATGGAGGGCGAGCTCCACCCAGAGGCTCAACCCTTTCCCAACGCCGTCCGCGGCCCACTCGTGACCGGTGAAGCGATCGCGGAGGATGATCTCGACCGGGTCGGCCCCGGGAGGCCCGAGCGCGGCGACGATCATGTACTGGTCCGAGACCACGGAGGCCGCCAGCTTCGTCGCCCATGTTCCGATCGCCTGGAGCGCCTCGTCGACTTCCGCAACAAGGCTCAAATCGCGGCCCGGGGAGCGCTCGAACCACTGGGCCGTTCCGAGTCGGTGTGCAGCTCGACGCTTTCCGTCCTCCGCGCCGCCGAACTCCTCGGTCAGGGTGGCGCAGAGCGTCTCCAAGTCGTCCCCCGCCTCCTCGATACACCCGCGGATCGTGCTTTGCGATCCTGCGAGTCGCTCGACCGATTGCACGATCACCGGTGCGAGCGCCCCCGGGGCACCGGGTAGGCGCGTCACCGACGGGCGGGGATCGTGTTTGATGCCTCGCAGAAGGAGGTCGGCTCGAGGCAATAGAGCTGTCGCTGAGGCAACGGGCTTGAGCGGGTCACCGCGATGGTCCTCGCCCGCCATCGTCCGCATGGCTTCGGCTACCGCTTCCTCGGTCAGCGAGCGCACGCCCGCCTCGGACGTGCCGCTGGGTTCGACGCCAGGAGTCGTGGCCCACGTCTGCGACCACCCCAGGGTGCAACGGCGGACGACCACAACGGGGTCGTCGGGTTCGCCAGCATCGATCGCCGACAGTGCTGCTTCGACCGAGGCTTTGGTCTGCGAACTGTCGTGTATGCGCGCGGTGGCCCGATCCCGCGAACGCGTGAGTCTCTGGACGTCGCTTCGCGGCGACTCGACGTGGAGGTCGACAATGGGAACCTCGGGTGCATCCCCCGACGCAGTCAGGACATCGCGAGCGATCAGCTTCGTGACGTCGCGGGGCCAGTCCCTGCCGGCGATCGCCTCGTAGACGTCCGCCAGAAGGCGGGATTTGCCGACGTCGTTCGGGCCGAGTACGTAGGTCACGTCGGCGAGCGACAGAGCGGCATCTCTGACGGGGCCGCTCCCATTTCGGAGGGAAAGACCCAGGATTCTCTGCCGCACAACCGTGGCATCGGTCGTCCTCGCGAAGGGTCCTCATGATCTCGTGAGGAGACGGACGATCGATGGAGATCCGCGCGCCAGACCGCGGGCGACCGGTTGGAGCAGCAACCGTGTTCGGATGTCCGGGACTGGGTCCGCGCGACTCTGGGTGGAGCTCGAAGTAGGAATTCGAGCGAAGGACCTCGACCATCGCGTTTCCCGTTCGTGAAGTGACGCGTTCAGCACGTGTCGGATCAGGCCTGATTCCACCGACCCCATCTGCGAACCTCCGCCTCACCGTCCCATGAGCACCCTCCTCCGCGACCTCATCCACATCCCCGAAGCCGTCCAGAAGGGCGACTTCGTGATGTCGTTGGCCGACGGGGTCAGCCACGCGGAGCGCACGCTCGACGGCTACGTGGTGACCGAGCAGCTCGGCGAGGCGTTCGAGAACGCGATGACCTTCATCGGGTCCGCGGTGCGGGACGGCAAGAGCAAGGCTGCGTATCTGGACGGCAGCTTCGGCGCCGGGAAGAGCCACTTCATGGCGGTCCTGCACCTGCTTCTGCAGGGCAACGCGCACGCGCGATCGATCGCGGAGCTCGCGCCGGCTGTCCAGGCGAGCAAGGCCGACCTGGACGGCTTGACGTTCGAGCTCGTGCCGTTCCACATGATCGGCGCGGAGTCGATGGAGCAGGCCATCCTCGGTGGGTACGTCGAGCACCTGCGGCGGGTCGACCCCGACGCGCCGCTCCCCGGGGTGTATGCGGACGAGCCGATCTTCGCGCAGGCCGACCTGGAGCGTGCGCAGCTCGGCGACGACGCGTTCTTCGCTCGTCTCGGTGGCGATGACGAGGGCTGGGGCTCCCTCGGTGGGTGGAGCGCTGCGGACTACGACCAAGCTCGCGCCGCAGCGGCCGACGACCCACGGCGCCGGCAGCTGAGCGGCGAGCTCGTCGATGCGTTTCTTCCCGGACTGCGCGACGCGATGCGCGGCAACAGCACCGGCTACGTCGACATCGACACCGGCCTAGCCGAGCTCGCCCGGCACGCGGAGTCGCGGGGAGCCTCGGCGCTGATCCTCTTCCTCGACGAGCTGATCCTCTGGCTCGGCAGCCGCATCGCCGACACGGCCTTCGTCACCCGCGAGGGCCAGAAGCTGATCAAGCTCATCGAGTTCACGTCGCAGCGGCCGATCCCCGTCGTCTCGATCGTCGCCCGGCAGCGCGACCTGCGGGACTTCGTCGGCGACCAGGTGCTCGGGGCCGAGCGGTTCGCGTTCGCCGACGCGCTGAAGCACTGGGAGGGCCGCTTCCACCGCATCACGCTGACCGACGGCAACCTGCCGAAGATCGCCGAGAAGCGCCTGCTCCGGCCGCTCAGCGATCAGGCGCGCCAGCAGCTCGACGCGGCGTTCCAGCAGACGGAGCGCGAGCGGCCCGAGGTGCTCGAGGTCCTGCTCACGGAGGACGGCGACAAGCAGCTGTTCCGGAGCACCTATCCGTTCAGCCCGGCGTTCATGAAGACGCTGATCGCGGCGTCGTCGGTCCTGCAGCGCGAGCGGACGTCGCTGAAGGTGATGCTGCAGCTGCTCGTCGACCGGCGTGACGATCTGACGGTCGGAGACCTCGTAAGCGTCGGCGAGCTCTACGACGTGCTCGCGCAGGGCGATGAGCCGTTCGCCGACGACCTCAAGCGCCAGTTCCAGATCGCGCAGACGCTCTACGAGCGCCGCTTCCGCCCGCGGCTGCTCACGGACCACAACGTCAGCGAGAGCCAGGCGGCCGCGCTGCCCCGGGTGCACGGGTTCCGCGCCGACGACCGCGTCGTCAAGACACTGCTGCTCGCGGCCCTCGTTCCGCGTACGGGCCCGCTGAACACGCTCACCGTGGCGCGGCTCGCCGCCCTGAACCACGGGTCGTTCCGCTCCCCGATCCCCGGCGGCGAGAAGGGCGTGCTGCTCCGCAAGCTCCGTGCCTGGTCGGCCGAGATCGGCGAGCTGAAGGTCGGCGACGACCAGCAGAACCCGACGGTCGCTGTCCGGCTCACGGGAGTCGACACCGACACCGTCATCGAGCGCGCCTCGTCGATCGACAACGGCGGGGAACGCCGCCGGCTCGTGAAGCGTCTCGTCCTGGAGGAGTTCGGGGTCCGTGACGACAACCAGCTGTTCCTGCAGCACCAGTTCATCTGGCGGGGGACAAGGCGTCGCGCCGATGTCGCGTTCGGGAACATCCGCGACGCTGTCGACCTGCCCGATGACGCGCTTGCCGCGCAGGGGGAGGACTGGAAAGTCATCGTCGACTACCCGTTCGATCCGGGGCACTCCCCGACGGAGGACCTCGATCGCCTCGATCGGTGGCGCGCGGCGCGAGGCGACAGTCGGACGGTCTGCTGGGTCCCGGCGTTCTTCTCGTCCGGCGTGCAGACCCAGCTCGGGCGGCTCGTGGTGGTCGAGCACGTGCTGCAGGGCGAGCGGCTCGACGACTATGGCGACCACCTCAGCGTGCAGGACCGCGCGGTCGCGCGCGGCCTGCTCGCGGACCTCCAGTCCTCGCTGCGCGCGACGCTCCTGGGCGCGATCCGTCAGGCCTACGGCGTTGAACGGGCCGCCGACGCGATCGACGTCAGCCACGGCATCGACCAGCGCCTTCAGCCGCTGCGGGACGGGCTGGCGCTGCAGGTGCCCGTCGGTGCCTCGATGGCCGACGCGTTCTCGGGGCTCGTCAAGCAGCTCCTCGATGCGCAGTACCCGAAGCACCCGCTGTTCGAGGTCGAGGCCCGCCCGCGCGACCTGAAGGTCGTCCTGGACGAGGTCCTCCGCGCCGTCGATGCGCCCAACGGCCGCATCGAGGTCCCGACCGACCGCCGGCGGGTCATGAAGCGCCTGGCCGAGCCGTTGGGCCTCGGCCAGCAGCACGACTCGCCGTTCCTCCTCTCCGACCACTGGCGCGAGCACCTGTCCCGGGCGATCGGCCGCCGGCGTGAGCAGGGCGAGGCGACGGTGACGGTCGGCGACCTGCGTCGCGCGATCGACGAGCCGGAGCCACTGGGCCTGCACAAGCCCGAGCAGAACCTGATCCTGATGCTCTTCGTCGAGCAGACAGGCCAGGCGTTCAGCAGCCGCGGCGGACCGGTGCAGCCGACGATCGAGCGAATGGACGACGAGCTGGAGCTCGTCCTGGCGAACCTGCCGTCGCAGGGGGACTGGGACGTGGCGCGGACGCGCGCGGCCGAGGTCTTCGGCGTCGCCGCCCAGAACCCGGCGCGCAACCCGACGAGCGTCGAGACGCTCGCGACGGCGATCCGGGCGAGGGTCGACGCGGCGCGCGGTCCCGCGGGGCAGCTCGTTCAGACCCTCGGCGAGCGAATGCGGGCCGTCGGGCTCGATCCCGCCGAGACGGTGCGCTGGCAGCAGGCACAGCGAGGTGCGGCGCTCGTCGAGTCGGTCGCCGGCGCGGCGAACGCGGTGGCGTTGATCGAGGCGCTCGGGCGCGGCGACGTCGGCGACAGCGGGCAACAACTCGGCACGAGCATCGCGCAGGCCGGCGCCGTCGTCGCTGCGCTCGGGAACGACCGCTGGGACGTCATCGCGCAGGTGGCGATTCCGCGGGCGTCCGCCGATGACGCAGGGGCGCCGTTCGTGGAGGTCATCGCCGACCTGCGGCAGGCATTGGAGCGGCCGGAGTTCGCCGTCGCCGTCGCTCCGGCGGTGGCGGAGGCCAACCGGCGCACGCTGACGCTCATCGCCGCGCCGACCACACCGCCGCCGAGCGGCCCGCCGATCGAGGAGCCGCCGGGACCCGGCGGGCCAGGGGACGAAGGGCCTCGAGTGGACGGGCCGCACGTCATCATCGAGCGAGCCGACGGACTGGGGCTCGACGAGGCACGGGGCAGGCTCGACGCGCTGCGAACCGCTCACGGTGACGACACGGTGTCCGTCGACCTCGTCTGGCGGATCACGACGAAGGACCAGCGCTCCACGTGACCCTCGTCTCGACGAGCCACCTCAAGAGGCATCTCGAGCGATGGTTGGACGGCCCTCCGCTCGTCAGGCCGCGCTTCCTGATCCACGGCGAGTGGCCTGCAGAACGTCCGACGGAACTCGTCGCGTTCGGGCACACCGTCGACGTCGTCAGCTGTCCGTCGGAGCTCTCGGTACGCGAGGAGCTCGTGCGCGATCGCCCCGACGACCGACCCTTGGTGATGGTCACGCCCATCGACCGTGTCGGATCCGACGTCATCGCACGGCTCACGAAGCGCCGCATGATCAGCCTCCTTCCGGCCGCCGCGATGCTCCAGACGTTCGGTGTCAGCTCGGCCGAAGCGCGCGTGACCGACGACCGGTGGTTGGTCGACGCGCTCGTCGAGTCCGCGCCCCCCGGGGGCTACTCCCGGACCGGTGCGCGACAGCTGACCTACGACCGGGCCTGGACCGAACTGCTCCACGCCCGGTACGGGATTGCGATCGGCGACGGCCTGGACGACCTCCTGCGGTGGGCGCAGACCGACGCGGCCGGGACCGTCGCCGGGCTCCCGGCAGAGGAGTTCGAGACACTGAGCGACCGGTTGAGCACCCTGGCGCCGGGCTCGCGAGGCATTCTCTCGGCCGTCCGCCACGGGTTCGGAAACCGGGCCGTCGAGCTCGGGATCCTGGCCGGAGTCCTGGCCGACGCCCCCGCCGGCGACGACCGGGGCGCGAGCAGGAGTCGGTTCGGCCAGGCCCTGGGCGGCCTCGCCTTCGACGAGGACGATGCGCGCACCTGGGCCGCTGCATCGGGCCGGATCCTAACCGAGGCTCTGAGCTCCGAAGAGTCGTCCGCGATCGCCCGGCTGACGAACGTCGCCGACCTCGTCGCCCAGGTCGGTGCCGAGTCTCTCGTCGGTCGACATCCGCTCCTCATCGCGGGGCTCGACCAGCGGTTGGACGACCTCGCTGCTGCGCTCGCAACGTGGCGCAGACGGCCGACGCCGGCGGGACTCGACGAGGTCGAGGCGGCTGCCGACGTGGTCCGGGAGCACCGGCTCGCCGGCCGCCGGGGCGCAGACGTCCTGGCCACGATGGCGGTGCGACTCGTCCGCTGGCTCCGAACCGAGGAGCCCGACGGCCCGACGTTCGCCGCCGCGGCCCAGTCGTACGCCGAGGGCGCCGCCTATGCGGACTGGGCGCGGATCGACCTGCGGGAGCGAGGCAGCACCGGCCGGCTGGGCGGCGAGATCACGAAGCTGCTGCGGGTCGTCGACGAGCGACGCGCCCGCGAGGAACGCTTGTTTTCGGCGTCGCTCGCCTCCTGGACGGCGCACGCGGCACCGACCGACGAACTGATGGGGGTCGAGCACGTGCTCGACCGTGTCGTCGCGCCGCTCGCATCGGGCCGGCCCGTCCTGCTGATCGTCCTCGACGGCCTGAGTCACCGGGTCGCCGCGCGCCTCCGCGAGGACCTCGCGCGCACGGACTGGGTGGAGGTACGCCGAGCGCAGCACCGGCACCGTCCGTCGGTGGTTTCCGTCCTCCCGAGCGTCACCACCCACTCCCGGACGAGCCTGCTGACCGGATCGCTGAAGACCGGCGGGCAGTCCGACGAGAAGACCGGGTTTCGGGAGCACCCGGCGTTGACGGCGACCGGCTCGGCGGCGCGCGCGCCGGAGCTCTTCCACAAGGCCGACCTCACGGCGGGGCACGGCGGTCTTGCACCCCCGGTGCTGGAAGCGATCGCCGGTGGTGGACGCGTCGTCGGGGCCGTCGTCAACGCCATCGACGACCATCTCAGCCGCGACGATCAGTTGACCGCACCGTGGTCGGTCACGCACATCCGGCCCCTCGAGAAGCTGCTCGACGCCGCCCGCGACGCCGGGCGACTGGTGGTCGTCGCCAGCGACCACGGGCACGTCCTCGAACGCGACGGAACGAAGCGTCCGACGGGCGGCGAGGACGGCGAGCGCTGGCGCTCGGCCTCGACGGCTGCCGACGACGGCGAGGTCTTCGTCGAGGGACCACGCGTGCTTGCACCAGGCGGACGAGCGGTCCTCGCCGTCGACGAGCAGATTCGCTACGTGCCCCGCAAGCACGGCTACCACGGCGGGGGATCGGCCCAGGAGACGCTCGCGCCCCTGCTCGTGCTCCGCACGATCGGCGCGACGAACCCCGACAGCTGGACCGAGGCACCCTACGACCCGCCCCAGTGGTGGCTCGGCGCCGCGGTCCCGGAGGTCGCGGTGACCCCTGACCCTGCGCTCGCTCCCGCGATCGTCGAGTCGGCACCGGCGGCGGCGTCGATCTTCGACCTCCTCTCGACCGACGCCACCTGGATCGACGGGCTGATCGACAGCCCGCGCTTCGCCGAGCAACGGCGACGGGCGGGGCGGGCATCCCTGCCGGAGGAGCGTGTCCGTCTGATCCTGCGCGCCCTCGACGCCCAGCACGGCCGCGCGTCGTCCGCTGCGCTCGCGCGGGCGACGGGGATCCCACCGACCCGGCTCCCAGGCGCGGTCGCAGCACTCCGTCAACTCCTGAACGTCGAGGGCTACGCCGTCCTGACCACGGACGACGAGGCGAGCACCGTCGTCTTGGACCGCGCGCTGCTGGAGACCCAGTTCGAGCTCGAGACCTCGTGACGCCGCTCCCGAGTCCCCAGCGCCGGCGCGAGATCATCGACGCACTCCGCCGCGGGACGGTCCCGCAGCGCGGTCTCGACGCGTTCGCCGTCGGCATCGATGGATTCGTGCCGGCCATCGACGAGGGACTCGACTCGGTCGCCGGCGGTGCCGGGCAGTTCAAGGCCGTCCGTGGCGAGTACGGCTCGGGCAAGACGTTCTTTTCGCGGTGGCTTGCCGAGCACGCGAAGGCTCGCGGCCTGGCCACGGCCGAGATCCAGATCTCCGAGACCGAGACGCCGCTCCACAAGCTCGAGACGGTCTATCGCCGACTGGTCGAACGACTCTCCACCGCGGACACCCCCGACGGGGCGTTCCGGTCGGTGCTGGAGCGCTGGACCTACACGCTCGAGGAAGAGGTCCTCGCCGTCGGCGACGTCCGAGAGGCCGAGACCGACGAGCTCGCCCGACGCGTCGATGCGCTGATGGAACAGCGACTCGCCGAGGTCAGCAAGAGCGCCCCGGCGTTCGCCACCGCGGTGCGGGCGCAGCGAGCCGCGGCGATGGCGGGCGACCGCGCGCTGGCCGAGGGCACCCTGGCCTGGCTGGGCGCGCAGCCCACCGTCCCGGCGGCGATCAAGCGCGCCGCAGGGGTGAAGGGCGAGATCGACAACGACGGCGCCCTGGCGTTCCTCCGCGGTCTCTTGACCATCCTGCGCGACGCCGGACACCCGGGCCTCCTGGTCATCCTCGACGAGATCGAGACGCTCCAGCGCGTTCGCAGTGACGTCCGCGAGAAGGCGCTGAACGCCCTGCGTCAGCTGATCGACGAGATCGACGGCGGCCGCTTCCCCGGCCTGTACCTCGTCATCACGGGAACACCCGCGTTCTACGACGGATCCCAGGGCGCGCAACGTCTCGCGCCGCTCGCGCAGCGGCTGCACACCGACTTCACCGGCGACCCGCGGTTCGACAACCCCCGCGCGGTCCAGCTGCGGCTGCCGGCGTTCAACCGCGAACGACTCGTGCAGGTGGGGACCCGGGTCCGCGACATATACGCCGATGGCGGCGCGAACTCCGCGCGCATCCACGCCAAGGTCGACGACGCCTACGTCGAGACCCTTGCCGCGGCCGTGGCCGGTGAGCTGGGCGGCGACGTCGGTATTGCGCCGCGCGTGTTCCTGAAGAAGCTCGTCGGCGACGTGCTCGACCGCGTGGATCAGTTCGACGACTTCGATCCCCGCCAGCACTACGCGCTAACGATCAACGCGACGGAGCTCACCGCCGAGGAGCACGAGCGCCGCGCCGCCGCATCGGTCGACGACATCGACCTCGACCTCTGATGAGCGAGGCCTTCGGCCGCCTGCACCCCGCGGTCCAGCACCACGTCGTCAACTCGCTGGGCTGGCGCTCGCTGCGCCCGTTGCAGGCACAGTCGATCGAGCCGGTGCTGGCCGGCCACCACGCGCTCCTAGGCGCTCCCACGGCGGGCGGCAAGACCGAAGCGGCCCTCTTCCCGTTGCTGTCCCGGATGACGAGCGAGCGGTGGTCGGGCCTGTCTGTCCTCTACATCTGCCCGCTCAAGGCGCTGCTGAACAACCTGCTGCCCCGCGTCCAGACCTACGCGACCCTGCTCGGCCGGACGGGAGCGATGTGGCACGGGGATGTCGGAGCGTCCGAGCGCAGGCGCCTGCTGGCGGACCCGCCGGACGTCCTCCTGACAACGCCCGAGTCGATCGAGGCAATGTTCCTCTCCCGTCGAACGGACGCCGGCGCGCTGCTGCGGAACGTCCAGGCGGTCGTCGTCGACGAGATCCACGCGTTCGCGGCCGACGACCGCGGATGGCATCTCCAGGCGATCCTCGCCCGGCTCGACGAGCTCACTGGTCGCGAGGTTCAGCGTCTGGGTCTGACCGCCACCGTCGGCAACCCGGAGTGGCTGGCGGAGTGGCTGGCATGCGGAGGAGAACGGCCCGCAGTCGCGGTGATGGCGGACGGTGACGTGCAGGGACCGCCGGACCTCACGGTCGACTGGGTCCAGAGCGTGCCCAACGCCGCCCGCGTCGCCTCGAAGCTGCACCGTGGCGAGAAGCGCCTGGTCTTCGCTGACAGCCGTTCCAGGGTGGAGGAGTTCGCAGCCGAGCTCCGGGCCGCGGGGACGACGGTCTTCGTCTCCCACAGCTCGCTCAGCCGCGACGACCGGCACCAGGCCGAGAAGGCGTTCGCAGAGACCCGCGACTGCGTGATTGTCTCGACGAGCACGCTGGAGCTGGGGATCGACGTCGGTGACCTGGACCGCGTCATCCAGCTCGGAGCTCCGGCCACCGTCGCGTCGCTTCAGCAGCGGATGGGAAGGACGGGCCGGCGGCCCGGGACCACGAAGAGCTGCCTGTTCCTCGCCACGAGCGACATGGAGCTGCTCCAGGCCCTGGCGCTCGGTCGACTCGTAGACGAAGGGTGGGTCGAGCCGCTGATGGCACCGCCACGACCCACCCATCTGCTGGCGCACCAGGCGCTCGCACGGGTGCTGGCCGACGGTCGGATGGGCCGCAGCCGCTGGCCGGGCCCGCTCGGGCGCGTCGCGAAGCTGGCCGGCCTGAGCCCGCAGCTGGTCGCATCGGTGGTCGACGAGATGCTCCGGCAGGACGTGCTGGTCGAGGACGCAGGCTTCGTGCAGGTCGGCCAGGAGGGGGAACGCCGCTACGGGCGTCGCCACTTCATGGACGTGACCTCGCTCTTCCTCACCGAGCCGCTGATGACCGTCCGCTGGGGCCAGCGAGAGATCGGCACGGTCGACCCGAGCTCTCTCGTCGTCCGCGAAGGGCAACGTCCGACGGTCCTCCTCGGCGGGAAGGCCTGGGGCGTCGAGGAGGTCGAATGGAATCGACGCCTTGTCTGGGTCGTCCCCGCCGAGGATCCGGGGCGATCCCGGTGGATGGGCGGCGGTCGAGCCCTCTCGGCGAAGGTCTGCGACGCCATCCGTGAGGTCGCGGCCGGGAGCGACCCCCGCGGCGTCCAGCTCTCCAAGCGCGCGGTGACGAAGCTCGCCGAGATCCGTGACGACATGGCCTGGGCGAAGAGTGGTCATACCGTTCTGGAGTTCGAGGACCTCCGCGAACGCACGAGCTGGTGGACCTTTGCGGGCGGCCGGGCCAACCTCGTGCTGTCAGCGTCGCTGACCGCGGCTGGCATTGACGTGATGGCCCGGGACGACCTGACCATCACGCTCGCAAAGCGGCAAACGACCGCGGTTCTGCGGAAGGCCTGCGCTGACCTGCGGGGAGTCGCCGAGCGGCTGGACGTCCCGCTGGCCGACCGGGAGGCGATCAAGTTCGGGGACGCCCTCGATCGTGACGAGGTGGACCGGGTGGTGCGGGCCCGCCAGGCGGACGTCGCGGGAGCGCAGGAGGCCGTGGCTCAGCCGTCGGTCGCGACGATGTCCGAGGCCGGCTGAGGTCTCCCGTTCAAGTCCAGGAATCGCGCAGTGTTGCGACTCGTCGGACCAGCAGCGGGACTCCGGTCTCCAACCAGAAGTCGCGGTGAACGTAGCCGTCGGACATGCCGCTGCCGATCGAGAACGCCGGGACGCCGATGTGCTCGTCGGCGGTCCGCAGGTCGCAACCGATCAGATCACCAATGGCGTAGTGGACGACCGCGGCGGTCTCGTCGTCGTTCGCCGGGATCGCCTTACCGGCGAAGTGACGGCGAAGCGCGGCCCACAGGTGCGGGTCGCCACGGAGCCCCCACTGCTCGATCCGCGGAAAGAACGCCTCTTCGAAGCTCGGGGTGCCCGCGTGTCGGGCCGGCCGCACGCCCAGCCACAGCTCAGCCTGCTCCCTCGCTCGAACGGGAAGCCCGTCGGCATCCGCGAGCTGCAGGACCGCCCGCCCGCCGACGGACGCGCCGGGCGTCTGACGGACGCGCACGCGCACGTGCACGCAGATCCGCGCGAAGTCGGCGGCGGTCACTTCGTGCGCGAGCGCGTGGAGGCGCGGCGCGTCGAGGCGAAGCTCGGTCGGCCACGCCTGGTGCCGCGCGTAGTGGGCCGCGGCCAGCTGAAGGACGTTGTCTAGGGAGCTCATTGCGCGATTCTCCTCGCCGCGCGGCCGCGCGGGGAGGTCACGTTTCCAGATTTGAACGCCGAGAGATCGATGTCGTCGTCCATCACGAGGTGCTCGGACGCGCGCACCGTGTGCACGCAGGTTGAGTGGGCGCGCATGCGGTGCGCGCAAGGCCCGCTTAGGACTTCGGGAGCACGGCGCGCCAGCGAGGCAACGGTGCGGAACGAGCGCCGCTGACTGGGTTTCTGCCGTGCGCGCGGCCCCGAAGTCATTGCGCGCACGCAGGCTTGAGTCGCGGCGCGTAGCGCGTGCTCACCGGAGCGAGCAAGAACACCGAGACGCCCTGCATCACGGCCCTACGCGTGTGCGCGCACCGCTGCGCGCGTGGCTGTGACGTCCGCGCATCGCCGCGCGCGCATCGGAGCGTCGGTCCTCAGCCCCAACGGCGTACGGATAGCTGGTGACGAGCACGACCCGTGACAGCCGATCCCGCGTGCGCGCACGCGCACGCCGAGGACGCTCCGTGCGCGTGGTGCTGCGCGCGATGGACGCGTCGATTCCGGTCACCTTCGGGGCGATGGCGTGTGGGAGGCTCGCGCGCATGACGGCATACCTGCAGAACTGGACCGAAGGCGCCAAGAATTCGCGGTCCCAAGCCGGGCAGCCCTTGAAGCATGCAGCCTCGTACCAATACGCCGGACTCAGGGTCGCCGTCGGCGACGTTCTCTACGTGTCGTACCTCGATCGCGGTGTGCTGCACCTCATGGGCCGGCTGCCTGTCGAGGAGCTCTTGGATCAGCATGAGGTGGAGGCGCGGTTCGGTACCGACACGTGGGAGGCGGACCTGCATGCTGTCGGCGGTGCCGGCGATCCGATCGCGTTCGATCTCGTCGTCCCTGCCGATGTCGTCGAGCGTCTGTGGTTCGCGCCGACAAGCGGACAGCACACTCGCCTGACCTTGAGTCCCGAGGGAACGATCAACGGCCAGTCCCTCCAGAGCATTCGGCGCCTTACTCCCGCGTCCGCGGAGCTCCTCGACGAAGTCCTCGACGAGAACCTCCGGTCCGCCGCGGGCCGTCCTGAGGGAGCGGCGACGGCGGCAGCGAAGCGGGCGGTAGAGCTTCGCGCGATGGAGGTCGTTCGAGGCCACTACGAGGGAGCCGAATGGACCGTCGAGGACGTCTCTGCTGGCCGGCCCTACGACCTCGTGTGCACCCGCGGCCAGGACGAGTGCCACGTTGAGGTCAAGGGCCTGTCGTCGTCGGCCCAGCGGGTCACGCTCACCGCGAACGAGGTTGCGCACGCCGAGACCTGTCCGCACGCTGCGCTGTGCGTCGTGAGCGACATCTTCGTCACCACGGATGCGAAGGGGGTGCGAGGAGACGGCGGGCACCTCGCGATCTTCGATCCATGGGCGATCGATCCCGATGCCCTGCGACCGACGGTCTTCAGCTACGAGATCCCGCCTCGCTGACAGGACGGCGCTCCGAGCTCCTAGCGCAATCGGCGCCGTCGCCCGACCCGCAGCATCACGCGACGGGCAACCCGCGCTCCTCGTCTTCCGCGCCCGCGCCGCTCGCGCACAGCGATCGTCGTCTTCCGGCCACCGGTTCGGACGAAGCGCCTGCCGACCACGACCGCCATATGGATGCCGTGCGTCGTCCGCTCGCAAGAGCTCCCGAACCACGCACACAGTTACACCCGTGATGTGAGGACCGTGCGCGCAGCGGAACGCGCGATGCGCGCGCAGATTGTCGACGGCCATCCGAAGCGGGCCGACTGCGAAATCGAGCTGAGGCAGTTCGTCACGCCGTCCTGAGCGCGATCGTGGCGGCCCGGGTGAGCTCGCCGATCGTCTGCGTATCGGCCAGGGCATCCTCACGCAATCCGGTGGCGTCTCGGGGTCGGACGTACTGCGGGCCTGCACCTTCGCCGAGCCCGCCTACCGAGGGATCTTGGCGTCGACGTTCAGCGCCGGATAATGATGATCGTCCAGTCGTTCCCATTGACTCGCACGTCCTCATACGTTCCGGGGAGAAGGACCGTCTGGCCGTTGGTGGCGCGCGACGACACGCCGATTTGGGATGCGAGGTTGTCGATCATGATGTTGCGGCTGGCGGCAGAGCCCTTGTTGGCCCAGAAGAGCGTGGACTCGGTATCGATGGTGAAGGAGCCGATGCTCTTGAGCCCGGTTCCGGACGTCTGCAGCCCGGTGGACGTCGGATCAAGGGTTACGGGAGACGCCGAGGGCTCTGGGATCTCGCGGCGAGCCGCTGCTGCAGCGGGGCGGGCTCGTCGCTCAGTACGGGTCACCGTAGCGACGGTCTTGTTGGAGTTCAGTCCCGCCTTCTCGGCGTCCACGGTGAGGTCGTTCTCGCCCTTCTCGAGGTCTACGCGCAGCCACCACTTACGGCCGGACACCTCGGCTGGTTCGTCGTTGACGTAGACGTCAGAACCGTCGGTGACCTTGCCCTTGACGAGCACCGAGTCGGTGTCCACCGACCGCAGCCGGTTGACCTTCAGGGAGACCGTCTCGGTGGGTGTGGTCGTCGCGGCTGGCGCAGCGGCAGTCGTGACGGTCGGGGTCGCCGCGACCGTATCCGGGTCCTTGCCTTCGCCCAAGAGCGCTCCGAAGACCGCCAAGGCCACGAGCGCGCCCAGGACCCACCTCCACCACACGTTTCTCCGCATAAGGTCTGGGTCGACGAACTGACGCGGGCGCGCGAACAAGACGGACGGACAGACGACAGCAGCGCCTTCTGCTCGGTGACCGAGCGAGAACGCGCCACTCAACCAAGAAGCGCGCCCCGACGCGACCCTCGCGCGACTGCTGGCGGCGTATTGGAGTACTGCACCTCTCAAGGTGGTGGCGCCGGCGGCCGATGCACCTTCCATGGTCAACGGCCTGCACGCGAGCGTTCAACACGACATTCGGATCTCCAACGCAGATCGAGAGCTCGCGGTCGAGCGGCTCCGCGCGGCCCTGGACGACGGACGGATCACCCTCCACGAGTACGAGACGCGCCTCGAGGCGGTCTACGCAGCGGTATACGCCACCGACTTGCGCCAGCCCTTGGCCGAGCTCCCCGGCACCGAAGATCTGGTGCAGGCCGTTGGCGGACAGTCCGGCGTGGGTCCAACCGTGCTGCGCGTTGGCGCGGGCGGCCTCAGGGAAACCGGCGCGTGGATCGTGCCCGCTCACCTGCAGGTTCAGGGCGGCATGGGCTCGGTGGTTCTGGACTTCTGTAAGGCGAATATCCGCCATCCGATCACGCAGATCGAGCTGAAGCTCGGGATGGGTTCGGTCACGCTGTCCCTGCCCAACGGGGCCTCTGCCGACGTCGACGGCCTGGTCACGACCCTGGGGGGCGTCAGGAGCGGCGTCGGTTCGCAGCGGCAGGCAGGGGCGCCGCACTTCGTCGTGTCGGGCCGCCTGAGGGTCGGCTCGGTCAGCGTGCTCCGTCGCCGCAAGATCGCCGGGCTGTGGATCTAGGCGCTCGCGCCATTCGCACGACGGCCCTACCAGGCGTGCCGACCCCACCCCTTCGCGCGTCGCCCCAAGCCGCTGACGCGGCGATGGAATCGCTTACCGGCCGGCACGTCTCTCGGTTCGGCTGCGACGGCGCAACCAATGAAACGTCCGACACGGATCTTTCCGCCGGTCGGGAGCTCCGAGCAGGCGTCCGTGATGCGTGCAATGTCTCCTTGGCCCTGCGGTAGCCTGCGTAACGCATAACGCACATAAGCAACACGCGGCCGCGTTGATGCGGGCGCGAGTGCACTTCGGAGGAACGGCGATGGCCAAAGGGAAGACCGCGGCGGTATCCGCGCGAGACGCAAAAGCTGATGCGCCGGACCCCGGCGTCGACCTCCCGCAGCCGCGAGTGCTGACCGACACGATCACCGTCGCCGAGGCCGCGCGCATGGCCGGCAAGCATCCGCAGACGATCCGCCGGTGGGCGAACGACGGCACGCTGCGGTCGACGCGCCTGGGGCATCGCGAGTTCCGCATCTACAAGGACTCCCTCGACGAGTTCATCGGCGGCGGCGCGACGGACAGCGCGGCACGTGCTCCGGAATCGACCGAGCAGCGGCCCGCCGGCGGCCTCTTCGACCCGGACTGGGGTCTCTTCACGCGGCAGCCGTTCGGGGATCCCGGCGCGGCCGAGTAGTGATGGCGCCCTCGCGTCCTCCGCGCGCCGAATCGTCGGCGGTGCTCCCACTGAAGCGCCAGGTCTGGGAGGACGCGCGGGTCGCCGAGGCCGCGTGGTCGCGCGCCCTGGCGACGCACCGCGACGCCAAGCCTGCGTCGCGTGGTCTGCGAGTCCGGCTTCGTGCGACCTCGGCGGCCGCTGCCGAGATGGCGGCCGTCGCTCGCGAGGCCGAAGCGGCGGGGCTGGCCTGGGCGGTCCTGGGGCCCTCGCACGGGTCGGTCGACGCGCTGCCCGGCGAGCTGGCCGCACCGAACCGCTGGCCCTGTGCCGAGTGGGCCGCCGTCGAACGCGCGGAGCGCGGAGCCGTGACGGTCGCTCGCGCCGGCACGCTCGGTGAGGTCGCCGAGGTGTTCGACGTCCTGGCAGGGGCACTGGCCCGCCTGGCTGACGTCGCGGGCAAGCCGGACGAGTTGGGCGCGGACGTGCCGGCTCGCGGTGCGAACACGTAGCGCTGCCGCTGGCTCGCCATCGCTTCGTCGCCGTGCGGGCAATATGCACTTCTATGTTGCCTAAGTGCTATAAGTTGCCGCAGGCCCTTCCGTGAGCGTGCAGGCGACATACGAACCGCAGTCGTCGTCGGTGCTGCCTCCCGCAGCCGCGCCGGGGATGGTTCTGTGAGCGCAGCCGGCTCCGAGGTCGCGCAGCACCTCGCCGAGTGGACCGACGCGGTCGGCGTCGCGGCGTTCCTCGGCGAGACGGTGCCCGCGAGCACGATCGCCGAGCTCGGCCGGACCGAGCGGTTGCCGTCCGTGAAGCTCGGGAGCCGGCGGCTGTTTCACCTCCCGACGGTCTCGGGCGCGCTCATGGACGCCATGCAGAGCGGCCGGCAGCTCTAAGGCCAAGGCCCTTTGGACGTCAGTGTCGGGCGAACGGGCAGGTGGCATCGGGTCCGCCACCTGCCCCGTAGAGGTGGCTGCGCAAGGGCGTGCATCGGCGCAGCACCACCGATGCTGCGGACGCTGGCCTCGACTTGTAGGTCTGAGACAA
>WLOB01000090.1 GCA_009699505.1 Actinomycetota bacterium
CCGAGGGATCGAAGGTCGCGATGAACGTCGGCTTCTACTACATGGCCAACGCCTTCGGCCGCCTCTCCGGCACCGTCCTCTCCGGCGCGCTCTACCAGTGGCAGGGCCTCCAGGCGTGCCTCTGGGGCTCGGCGATCATGGTCCTCGCCGCCGGCCTCCTCTCGCTGCTCCTGCCGGGCGACCCGGCGCGCTCCCGTGCCCGCCGGGCGTCCTCGGCCCGCCCGGCGTCGGGGGCACCCGCAGCACCCCGCGCCTGACGTCCCGGTCGCCGGGAGCCGGGCGTCCCGGCACGGACGCCACCTCCGGCACGACCGCGAGGTGGAGGCCCAGGGGCCGTTGCGTCGTCCACGCCTACCACTGATCCGGTCGGCCGGGACGCGGAAGGCCCGCGCGGCCGCCTCCCGGCCTTCCGCCGCTACGGGGCGGCGGGAGGGGCGGTGAGCGTCGTCACCGGTGTGGTCGCACCGCCGTCGCCGGAACCCGCGGCCAGCACGACGAAGGTGACGATCGTGCCCACCAGCAGCAGCGTGAACAGGACGGTGACGACCTGCAGCGACGAGATCCCGCGCTCTCGGTGCCGCGCGGTCGGGGAGCGGTCCATGGCCCGCAGTGTGGCGCATCGGCACTCGCCCGGCGCCGCCGCGGTGCGGTCCTGCCGGGCTGCGGGATGGCGCGCCCGGGGCCGGATAGCGTGGGCCATGAGCACGCTCGAAGGCCACTGCATGTGCGGCAACGTCCGCTACACCGTCGACGACGGCACCGACCCGCTGATGACCGTCGTCTGTCACTGCACGGTCTGTCAGCGCCAGAGCGGCGCGCCGTTCTCGCTGAACGTCGTGCTGCCCGAGGCGACGGTGCACGTCTCCGGGCCGACGGTCGGCGAGTACGAGACGACGAGCGAGGAGACCTCGACCCCCGTGCAGCGGCGGTTCTGCACGAACTGCGGGTCGCCGATCCTCAGCGTGCTCGGCTCGATGCCCGGGATCGTCGCGATCAAGGCCGGGACGCTCGCCGACAAGAGCGGCCTCGAGCCCACCGCCGAGGTCTGGGCCCGCTCGAAGCAGGCCTGGGTCGAGACGAACGACGACCTCGGGGTGTTCCAGACGGGCTTTCGCACGGACTGACCGTCGGCCGGGTCCCCGGGGCGCCCACCCCGGGGTCCGGGCCGGAAGTTACGCCGCGGCCTCCGTCGGCTCGTCCGTCCCCGTCTGCGCGGGATCGATCCACATGATCTGCCAGCCGTGCCCGTCGAGGTCGAAGAAGCTGCGGGTGTACATGAACCCGAAGTCCTCGGCCCCGTCGGCCTCCGTGGCGCCCTCGGCGAGCGCCGTCGCGGAGACCGCGTCGACCTCGTCCCGCGAGCCGACGGTGAAGCTGTAGAGCGCCAGCGCGTGCGTGGCCGGGTCGCCGGCGGGGAGCTTGGAGTACTGCGCGAAGCTCTCGCGGCTCGAGAGCATCACGGACGCCTCGTCGCCGAAGACGATGAGCGCGTTGCTCCCCTCGACGCCGGCCCGCGGGTCCAGGCCGAAGCCGAGCTTCAGGAAGAACGCCCGGCTGCGCTCGACGTCGGCGACGGGCATGTTGACGATGAGCGAGCGGGAGGGGTGCGCGGGAGCGGCCATGGGAGTTCGTCCGGGGGTCGGGTGGGTCGGCGTACCTGTCAGACCGTGCCGGCGCCCGGAACTCATCGCGGCGTCGTCGGGGTTGGCCGAGGCGCTCGCGACGGCCGGCACTCCATCCGCGCGTCGAGGGCGAGGTCGGTGGTCCGCCCACGGACGAGCCGCAGCGCGTCGGGGTCAGTCGCCGGCGGGCTCGAGGAAGAAGACGTCGGTGGTGGCGCTGATCTCGGCGTTGAAGCCCGGGACGTACCCGCTGACGCGCCGTCCGGTCGCCGCCTCGACGGCCGCCGTCATCTCGTCGGCCATGCTCAGCTGCAGCTCGCCGTGGACGGCCTGGGCGACGGCGACGCGGCCGGCGTCGACGAGGGCGGACTGGGCCGTCGTGTTGACGTCGCGCAGCAGGCAGACGACGGAGTCGTCGTGCAGGTGGACCGTGATCTTCTCCGGGCCGCGGCCGTAGCGCGCCTTGTAGATCCGCGAGATCTCGGAGGAGATCCTCAACGACGGGGGCTGCTGGGACTCGTGCATCGCTCTCTTCACGACCGGCCTGCGGATGGGGCTGCCGGCCAGCGACGGGTCCGCGGGCGGACCACCCTGCCGAGGGTCGATAGGCACTGCACGCGGTCCCCGGGGACGGGCCGACGGTTCCTCGCCCGTCACTGTACGCCCCGCGTGACGCGGTCGCGAGGTTCGGCGCTTCGTGGGCGGGTAGATGGAGGGTGGTGACGCGGCACGGGGTTCCCGAGCCGCGCACATGCCGAACGACGTTCGGCGCGGCGGTCGCCTTGAGATCCGGGGCGGCCGTCCCCGGATCCTGCCCCGGGGACGGCACCGCGGTCGCGCGGCGACGCGTCAGGCCGCATCGGTGGTCGCTCCCGGTGCGCCGACGTCGGGTCCGGGGCGTCCGGCGGACGCGCGCATCCTGGCGAGCCCGCGGTGGATCCGGGCCTTCACCGTCCCGAGCGGGAGCTCGAGCCGCGACGCGATCTCCGCGTGGGAGAGCCCCCGGAAGAACGCGAGCTCGATGACCTGCTGCTGATCGGGGTCGAGGACGTCGAGCAGCCGCCGGGTGGCCAGGGAGCTGACGTTGCGCAGCGCCACGGACTCCGTCGCGTCGCGAGGGTCTGCGGGCTGCAGCTCGACCGACGCCTCGTCGGTCGCGTCCCGGTCGCTCGTCCGGCGGTGGACCCGGAGCTGGTCGATGGCGCGGTTGCGGACGATCGAGAGGACCCACGACCGGGCGGTCCCGAGCTCCGGGTCGAACCGCCCCGCGGCCCGCCAGGCGGACAGGAAGGCCTCCTGACACACCTCGTCGGCACGCTGCGCGGTGCCCACGGTCCGGAACGAGACGGCACGGGCCGAGGAGATGTGCCGGCGGTAGAAGACCTCGAACGCCCGCGCGTCGTGGCGCGCGGCGCGACGCATGAGCACCCGGTCGGGGAGGAGCGCGAGGCCGGCGTCCGGGGAGCCGACGAGTGCGGGCGGCGTGCGCCCCGACCCGGCGGGAGGCGCGGTCGAGGACCGCGGGCCGGCACGGGAGGGGACCGTGGTCGGTGGGCCGGCGGGTGGTTCGGGTGCCGTCGCCGGCCGCTCGGAGGTGAACACCGGCCCACCGTAGACCGGGGCCCCCGGCACTACGAGGAATCGGTCGGGCTGTAGACGTCCTGCACAGGTACGTCCGTGCTCCCCGTCCCCGTCGGGGACCCGCCCCGCACCTCCGCGACCGCCAGTGCGGCGGAGACGGGATCACCGGCGAGGAACTCCGCCCCGACGACCTCGGCGAGCCGCCGGAGCTCCTCGGACCCGCCGATCGCGCACCGACGCGTCGACGCCAGGTCGCGGAGGACGGGCTCGTCGATCAGGCGATCCGGCAGCGACGCCGTGAGCACCACGAGGTCCGCGTCGATCTGCTCGGCGGTCCCCGCGACGGCCTCGAGGGGCGTGTCGGCGCCCAGGTTGACGATGCGCCATCCCTGCTGGTGCAGCGCGATGCCGAAGCAGACGAGCCCGAGCGAGTGGCGCTCCCCGGGCGCGCACGCCAGCAGCGCGCGAGGGCCGGACCCGCGGTCCCACCCGCGGGCCACGGCCATCAGGCGCACCTCAAGGAACGAGCTGGCGAAGTGCTCCTGCGCGATCGTCGAACGGTCGTCGCTCCAACGCCGGCCGACGTCGGCCATGTACGGCAGCAGCACGTCGCGCAGGACGGCCAGGCGGGAGTGGGCGACGAAGAGCCGTTCGAGCACCCGCTGCCCGGCGGTCTCGTCGAACGCGTCGAGCGCCTCGCGCAGGTCCCGGTGGGCGACCAGGACCTCGCCGGGGCCGACGGCCTGCTCCGTCCCGAGGGTGGTCCCCATCCGGACCTCGAGCGTGCGCTCGGCGGCCAGCGCCGCCGGCGTCCCGAAGGCGATGTGGCCCCGCATGATCCGGACGCGCTGCGCGTCGAGGTTCGAGTACAGGCGCTGGTTGCCGGCCGTGCGGCGCGGGTGCAGCAGGGCGTAGCGGCGCTCCCACGCCCGCAGGGTGTCGGACGGGACCCCGGTGTGGAACGAGAGCTGCCCGATCTTCATCCACCGGACCGGGTCGGGACCCGGGCGACCGTCGGCGTCCGGCACGCGCGACGACGCGGGACCCTCGGGGAGGTCGTGCTGCGGCACCACGGGACTCAGGGGCATGCGGGCCTTCGGACGACCACGAACCGGAGAGCCACCCTACGGCCCGCGGGCGTCTACACCGCGTTCGGGTCGTACGCGAACGGATCGTACGGGAGGTCGGGATGGCCGCCCGGAGCGTCCAACGGGTAGACGCGGACCTCGCCGCGCTCGTCGTCGAACGCCACCGCGCGGTCGACGGTGTAGGTCTGGTCGGCCGGGATCGCCGCCCGCATCTCCGCGAGCTGGCGGGACACGTAGCCCATGGCGGTCATCGTCTGGATCCGGGTCGCGAAGAGCTCTCGACCGACGTGCAGGGCGTTGTCGCGCAGCGCGTCGGCCAGGGCCGGCGGCAGGTCGTCGATGTCGGCGACGTCGTCCGTCGTCCAGCGGGCGAGCTCGTGGGTGGTGCGATCGACGATCGCCACGCGGGCGTAGAACCCGTAGAACAGACCGTGGAGCGTGTCGGCGCGCTCCGCCGCCGGCAGACCCTGCGCGAACGACCGCAGGCTCGACTCGAGGGTCGGCGGGGTGCCGGAGGCTGCGTCCGGTCGGTCGTGCGTCGTCGACATGCCCCGACCCTCCCAGCGCATCCCGGTCCGGTCAAAGAACCGGGGTTCTCCCGGTTCAGGCAGGGGCAGCGAGCCGGCGACGGAGGCTGCGGACCCGTGCCACGGCGAGGGGCCGGCGCGGGTCGAGCGGAGCGACGCGACCCAGGAACCGGATCCAGGCGATGAGGTCGTCCTGCCCGCCGGGCCCGTCCACCCAGGCCCACAGGGCATCGAGGTCCGGGGTCTGCAGCGCGGAGGCACGCAGCCACGCGTGGAGGTCCTCTCGGAGGCGCACCACCCCCGGTGCCTCGGACCCGGGCAGGAGGCCTGACCCGTGGCGTTCCGCCGCCTCCCGGACCTCACCGTCGGCGAGCAGGTCGCGCACGACGCGGAGGTCGCACGTGCAGCTCGAGGTCAGCCGGTACGGCTCCGAGCTGAGCCATGGACCCAGGAGCTTGCGCAGGCGGGAGACCTCGACCCGGACGGTCCCCGGCTTCGCTCCGTCGCCGTAGACCCCGGCGCCGAGCTGCTCGACGGTGAGGCCGTCCGGGCTGGCGGCGAGCAGCGCGAGGATCTCGAACTGCCGGCGACGCAGCGCGACGGGGACGTCGTCGGCCGTGGCGCTCGGTCCGCCCGGACCGAGGACGTCGAGCCGCAGGGGCGGCGCCCCGGCCGGGCCACCGCGGCGTCGGGACCGGTCGGGTGCAGGACCGACGAGGTACGCACCACCGTGATGGATGCTCTGGACGTCGGTGGTGCGAGCCCCGACGACGGAGAACCGCTGGTCCTCGCTCGTGCGCTCGACACGTAGGGCGCCGCGTCGCCATGCTGCGTTGGCGGTGATGACCCGGCCATGGGCCGAGACGATCGCCCGGGCGTCGGGACCCGAGCGCACCCGGTCGCCGTAGCGCTCCACGAGCCGCGCGTCGGCCTCCTGCATCGCCGAGCGCAGCTGCATCTCGACCGCCCGGGCGGTGGCGACGGCCACCGAGAGGGCATGCGGGTGGACCGTGCTCATCCGGCTCGTCAAGTCGATGATCCCCAGCAGCGCACCGCTGTCGGGGTCGTGCACGGGGCACGCGGAGCAGGTCCAGGTCTGCACCTGCTCGTGGAAGTGCTCGGCGGCGAAGACCTGCACGGCGTGGTCGGCGGCCAGGGCCGTGCCCACCGCGTTGGTCCCGGCACCGGATTCGCTCCAGAGCGTGCCGGGGGCGAAGTTCATCGCCTCGGCGGCGTGACGGACGCCCGGGGGGCCGTCGACCCACAGGAGCATGCCGCGGGCGTCTGCGACGACCACCAGGTGGGAGTCGTCCATGATCGGGGCGAGGCACTCGTCGATGAGCGGACGCACCGCCTGCAGCGGGTGGGCCTCCCAGCGCGCGGCGGTCTCGTCCTCGTCGGCGATCATCGGGGCGACGGCGGCCCCGTCGTGGGCGACCCCCGCGTCCTGGCACCGGTCCCACGAGGCCGCGATCGGGGGTCGCAGTCCCGAGGAGTCCTCCGAGCCCTCGACGAAGCCCTCCCACGCGCGGCGCAGGAGTCGTGCCCGCGTCTGCGGCGGGGTCCTCTCGTCGACTGCCAGCCAGGGGTTGGCCATGGACCTCCTCCTCTCCGAGCACCGTAACGGCGTGCACACCCTGACGGGGAACGTCGCGTTCCACGGCCCTGGACCGCACGCCGCGCCGCCGGCGTCACGGGCGGAGCATCAGCCGCCACCACGCCGGTGTAGCGCTCGTGCAACGGGCGAGCGAGTAGACCGGGGTCACACGCGATGCGGTGGGCTCCCCCGGAGCCCTCGTCGGCCCTCGCCGTCCCGCGTCGTGCCCCACGAGACGGACAGGACCCATGGACGCACACCATCCGGGACCGGAGGTCGACGCCATCCCGGCGGCCGACCGCTCCGGCGGTTCGATGACGACGGCTCGGAGCGCGCTCCAGGCCCTGGCGCTGCTGCAGGAACGCCCCGAGGGCGTCCGTGCCGAGGAGGTGGCCGCTGCGATCCACAAGAGCCTGTCCACCGCCTACTACGTCCTGCGGGCCCTCTGCGAGGAGGGCTTCGCGACCCACGACGTCCGGGGTGGGCTCTTCCGCGCCGAGGTCCGGTCGGCCACCACGCCCGGTCCGCGCCCGTCGGGCGGGCCGGCCCGCGAGCTGTCGCTGGCGGCCCTGGCCGACGAGCTCTTCGCCCGCACCCACAAGCGCTCCTACGTCGGGGTGCTCGACGGGGGCGCGATCGAGATCGTCGAGGTCCGCGGCCGCCAGGGCCTGCCGCGGCTGCCCGGGATGGGAGACCGCATCTCCGACGCCGCGCACGCGTCGGCGATGGGCAAGGTGGTCCTCTCGCTGATGCGTGGCGTGGCCGTGGACCGGTACGTGGCCCGGGGACTGAAGGTCGTGGCGCCGGCGACGGTCACCGATCCGGCGGTCCTCCGCGCCCAGCTCGTGCAGGCGCGGAGCGACGGCTTCGCGACGGACGTGGAGGAGCTCGCGGAGGACTTCTGCTGCGTGGCCGCGCCGGTCTTCGGGCACGACGGCACGCTCCGCGCGGTGGCCGGCATCTCCATGTCGTGTCGGGCGTTCGAGGAGTCCATCGACGTGCTCTCCCGGGCCGTCAGGGAGGTCGCCGGGACGAAGCTCACGATCCCCGGCCGAGAGACCTCCACACGCTCCGCGGAGGCGGCCCCGGCGGCTCCCGCGTCCGCCGGGGGCGGCACCCCGCCGCGCGCCGCGCCGCCGCTGGCGTCCGGGACCTCCGCGCACATCGCTCCGGGACGCCCTGCGAGCCCCGGGGGTGCCCGCCGGGTTCCAAGCATGGTGGGAAAGACCGGCGTTTCTTGACCCTGGTGACACGCCGGGCGTACGTTCGATCCATCGGAAGCACCCACCCCGGCAGGACGCCGGGACGGGCCATCCGCCGGCGGTTCCCGAAGGACGAGCGGGACCGCCGAGGCACACGAGGACCCTCATCCATCGCACCCGAAGCCGACGCCCCCCGGGCGCGGCCGACGGCCCCTGTCCTTCACCGCAACGAGGAGCAACCAAGTGAGCCGCGCGAGCATCACCAAGGCGCACGAGAAGATCCAGGAGCTCTCCTGGGATCCGACGTTCGTCACCCCCGTCGAGAAGTACGCCACGGACTACACGTTCGAGAAGGCGCCGAAGAAGGACCCGCTCAAGCAGGTCCTCCGCTCCTACTTCCCGATGGAGGAGGAGAAGGACAACCGCGTCTTCGGCGCGATGGACGGCGCCATCCGCGGCAACATGTTCCGCCAGGTCCAGGAGCGCTGGATGGAGTGGCAGAAGCTCTTCCTGGCGATCATCCCCTTCCCGGAGATCTCGGCTGCCCGCGCCATGCCGCTGGCCATCGGCGCGGTGCCGAACCCCGAGCTCCACAACGGCCTCGCGATCCAGATGATCGACGAGGTCCGGCACAGCACGATTCAGATGAACCTGAAGCGGCTGTACATGAACCACTACATCGATCCCGCCGGCTTCGACATCACCGAGAAGGCGTTCTCCAACTGCTACGCCGGCACCATCGGCCGCCAGTTCGGCGAGGGCTTCATCACCGGCGACGCGATCACCGCCGCGAACATGTACCTGACGATCGTGGCGGAGACGGCGTTCACGAACGTCCTCTTCGTGGCGATGCCCGGCGAGGCCGCCGCCAACGGCGACTACCTGCTGCCGACGGTCTTCCACTCGGTGCAGTCCGACGAGTCGCGGCACATCTCCAACGGCTACTCGATCATCCTCATGGCGCTCGCCGACGAGCGCAATCGCGAGCTGCTCGAGCGCGACCTGCGCTACGCCTGGTGGAACAACCACGCGGTCGTGGACGCCGCCATCGGCACGTTCATCGAGTACGGCACGAAGGACCGTCGCAAGGAGCGCGACTCCTACGCCGAGATGTGGCGCAAGTGGATCTACGACGACTACTACCGCAGCTATCTGCTACCGCTCGAGAAGTACGGCCTGACGATCCCGCACGACCTCGTCGAGGAGTCGTGGAACCGCATCTGGAACAAGGGCTACGTCCACGAGACGGCGCAGTTCTTCTCGACCGGGTGGCCGCTGAACTTCTGGCGCATCGACGGGATGGACGACACGGACTTCGAGTGGTTCGAGCACAAGTACCCGGGCTGGTACGACAAGTACGGCGTGTGGTGGGAGCGCTACACCGAGATGTCGAAGAAGGCGGCCGGCGGCGCGCCGATCACCTTCAACGCCGGCGCGGACTACGAGTACCCGCACAGGTGCTGGTCCTGCATGGTCCCGTGCCTGATCCGTGAGGACACGGTCATGGACGAGGTCGACGGGCAGGTCCGCACGTACTGCTCGGAGGGCTGCCACTGGACCGACACCGTCGCGTTCCGCCCCGAGTACCAGGGCCGGGCGACCCCGTCCATGGGCAGGCTGACCGGCAAGCGCGAGTGGGAGACGATGTACGACGGGGTCGACCTCGCCGAGGTCGTCGAGGACCTGGGCTACGTCCGCGACGACGGGAAGACCACCATCCCGCAGCCGCACCTGGACCTCGACCCCGACAAGATGTGGACGCTGGACGACCTCCGCGGCTACACCGTCGGCAGCCCGAACGTCGCGCTGAACGGGCTCAGCCCCGAGGACCGCGAGACCGCGATGCAGAAGTACCGCCGCGGCGGACCGGGCGGCCGCCCGGCCCGCGAGCCGATCGCGGCCGACTGATCGGCACGCGCCGCTGACCCGATCCTCCCGCCGCGCCCTACCGCGGCGGCCGGACCGGGCGGCTCCTGGGACCCCGTCCCGGGAGGACCACGCCACCACGCGCCGGTGATCACCCGATCGCCGGCGCCCCGTGGGACATCGCCTCACCGCGGCGTCCCGACCACCGCACGACACGCCCCACGAGGGGCGGGGGAGCCCCATGGGCGACAAGCACACGATCCGCCTGCAACCGGTGGACATCGAGTTCGAGGTCGACGAGGACGAGACGATCCTCGACGGCGCCTTCCGCCAGGGCCTGATGCTGATGCACGGGTGTAAGGAGGGCCAGTGCGCCGCCTGCAAGTCGTTCGTCCTCGAGGGCGAGGTCGACATGGACAAGTACTCGACGTTCGCGCTGCCGGACTTCGAGGAGGAGGAGGGCTGGACCCTGCTCTGCAAGGCCCACGCGGTCTCCGACGTCGACATCGAGCTCGTCAACTACGACGAGGAGGTCCTGCGCTCCGGGATCCCGACCAAGCAGGTCGTCGCGACCGTCGCCGAGCTCGAGCCCCTGACCTCGGACATCTGGCGCCTCGCGCTCGACCTCGATCCGGCGGACGGGTTCGAGTACAAGCCGGGGCAGTACGTCGACATCACGGTGCCCGGCACCGACGACGTCCGGAGCTTCTCGATGGCCAGCGTGCCCTCGACCCCGAACCGGCTGGAGTTCATGATCCGCCACTACCCCGGCGGCAAGTTCGCCGGCGGGTTCGCCGACGGCACCCTCCAGGTCGGCCACGAGCTCGACGTCAAGGGGCCCTTCGGCAGCTTCACGCTGCGCGACCGCCCCGAGCGCCGGCTCCTCTTCATCGGCGGCGGCGCCGGCATGGCGCCGATCGTCTCCCTCCTGCGGGCCCGCCGCGAGGCCGGCTGCACCCGCCGGTCGGTCTTCTACTACGGGGCCCGCGGCACCGCGGACCTCTTCCAGGTCGACGAGCTCGAGGGCCTGCAGCACCAGCTCGCGGACTTCGCGTTCGTCCCCGTCCTCTCCGACGCCGACCCTGGACCGGATTGGACCGGCGAGACGGGCTTCGTCACCGACGTCGTCGCGCGCCTGGAGGGCGACCTGCGCGACGTCGACGCCTACCTCTGCGGACCCCCGCCGATGGTCGACGCCGCGATGGAGCTCCTGCTCGCGCAGGGCCTCGCGGAGGACCGCATCTACTTCGACAAGTTCACCACCAGCGCCGAGACGGAAGGCAGTTCCCTATGAGCACCACCGAAGCGAAGCCGGAAGCCACAGAGACCCCCGAGGGCCGCAACGTCCCCCGCCCGGTCTTCACGGACGCGGAGGCCGGGGCCAAGGAGTTCCCGTCCTCCACGAGCCGGAAGTACTCCTACTTCGAGCCGCGCAAGCGCAAGGCGTCGGTCTACGAGGACGTCACGGTCGACGTCCAGCCCGACAACGACCGCCACCTCCTGCAGGGCTGGATCTACGCCTTCGCGGACGGCTCGTCGGGCTACCCCAAGGAGTGGACGGGCCTGAAGTCGAGCGATTGGCACAAGTTCCTCGACCCCAACGAGGAGTGGGAGCAGACGATCTTCCGCAACGCCTCGAGCATCGTCCGCCAGGTCCAGGCCAGCGTCGCCAACGCCTCGGCGGCCGGCTCGTTCGAGACCTGGGCGAAGAGCTGGACCCGCGTCGTCGAGCAGCACGTCGGGGCCTGGGCGCACGCCGAGCACGGCCTCGGGCTCTACGTCTACACGCCGGCCCAGCGCGACGGGCCGACGAACATGATCAACAACGCGCTGTCGGTCGCGGCGACGCACAAGCTGCGCTTCGCGCAGGACCTGATCCTCTACAACCTCGACCTCACCGACAAGGTCGACGGGTTCGACGGCCAGGCGCATATGGCCACGTGGCAGACCGACCCCGTCTGGGCCGGCGTTCGCGAGATGGTCGAGAACATCACGGCCACCCGGGACTGGGCGGAGCAGTTCTTCGCCACCGCGCTCGTCTTCGAGCCGCTGGTCGGCGAGCTCTTCCGCAGCCACTTCGTCATGCAGGTCGCGGCGATCCACGGCGACTTCGTGACGCCGACCGTGATCGGTGGCGGCGAGGCCGACGCGGCCCGCGAGCAGCGCGGCGCACGGCACCTCTTCGAGCTGCTGGTCAAGGACGAGGCGCACGGCCCCGCCAACGTCGCCCTGTTGGACGAGTGGGCCGCCAAGTGGGCCCCGCAGGCCGAGAAGGCCGCGCGCCTGCTGCAGCCGATCTGGTCGCAGATCCCCGAGAAGACCCTGCGTTTCGAGGACTCCTACGACCGGGCCCAGGCCCGGTTCTCCAGCCAACTCTCCGACCTCGGGATCTCGACGCCCGAAGGAGCCTGACATGAGCAGCACCGAGCAGTTCAAGGTCGACCGCACGATCTCCGACCGTTGCGGCGTGACCCTGATGAACAACCAGGTCGGCCACGTCGTCACCCAGGTGATGTCGAGCAAGCCGAACATCACGGTCACCGAGCTCCCGTCGATGATCCGCGTCGACGGGGTCGACGAGATCGAGTTCAACTACGCCGAGATCGCAGAGGCGCTCGGCTGGGAGGACTTCGGCAACGACGATTTCGAGGAGATCATGTCGACCCACTACGGCCGCATGATCGTGCTCGACGACAAGATCCTGATGCTCGCCAGCCCCGAGGCCGCAGCCAAGTACACCGGCTTCGACCTCAAGGTCGTCGACTGACCGACGGGCCGCCGGCGCCGCCCTCCCCCCCCGCCGGGTCGGCGCGCCCCCCCCCCCCC
>WLOB01000091.1 GCA_009699505.1 Actinomycetota bacterium
CGGGCGCCGCCCGCGACGCCTGCGGCGGGCGCCGCGGGCCCGGCGGCCTGACCGCCCCGGGGCGGCGCGCGTCACCCTCCGCCCACCTCCGGAGCACCCGACGGGACAGCTCGGGCAGAAATGTCCCGCGACGGTGCTACCGCCGGTAGGTTCATCGCCCCGGTCGCGCGGTCCGCCGCGCGACCGGCCGATCTCCGGAGGACCCTCGTGCAGCACCCACGTCGCTCATCCCGTCCAGCCCGCCGGCCCCGCGCGGGCGCCGCCCGCCCGCGACCCGCCCGGACGGCCGGGCTCGCGCTGGCCGGCCTCGTCCTGCTCGGCGCCGCCCTCCCCGGCACCGCCGCCGCGGCCGACCTGCCGGTCCCCCTCGACGTCGTCGAGGGCCCGACCACCGCGGGCGACGGCTACACCGTCCGGTCCCTCACCTTCCGCGTCCGGGTCGGCGACGCCGTCCCGCAGACGTGCGCGGTCGAGGCCGAGCTCTACCGCCCGGCCGGCGCGAGCGCCGCCGCACCCGTCCCGGCCGTCATGACGACGAACGGGTTCGGCGGCGACGTCTCGAGCCAGCGGGTGTCGTCCGCCGGGTTCGCGCGGAAGGGCTACGCCGTCCTGAACTACTCCGGCCTCGGGTGGGGCAGGTCGGGGTGCAAGATCACCCTGGACGACCGCGAGCACGACGGTCGCGCGGCGAGCGCCCTGGTCTCCTACCTCGGCGGCGCACGGGTGCCCGGCGCCGCACCGGTCGACTTCGTCCGTCGCGACGCGACCGCCCACGACGGCGCGACCCGGCCCGCCGACCCGCGCGTCGGCATGGTCGGCGGCTCCTACGGCGGGCAGGTCCAGTTCGCCGCCGCCGCGGTCGACCCCCGCATCGACGCGCTGATCCCGGTCATCACCTGGAACGACCTGCGCTACGCGCTCGCCCCGAACGACGCCGACCTGCGGGGCGGCGTGCAGTCCGACAGCGTCGGGTCGCTCAAGACGCTGTGGAGCGTCGGCTTCTTCACGCTCGGACTGGTCGACGGCGCCGAGGGGCTCTCCGTCGACCCCGCCCAGCGCACGCTGCTCTGCCCCGGGTTCCCGACCGAGCTGTGCGCCGCCGCGGCCACCACCGTCGTCGAGGGCTACCCGACCGCCGGGCTGGCGAGCATGCTCCGCCGCGCCTCCGTCGCCGACTACGTGGCCGACGTCCGGGTCCCGACCCTCCTCGTCCAGGGCCAGCAGGACTCGCTCTTCAACCTGCGCGAGTCCGTCGCGACGTACGACGCGCTGAAGGCGCAGGGCACGCCGGTCAAGCTCATGTGGCGCAACGAGGGCCACTCCGGCGGCAGGCTCGCCGGCGAGGGGGACCAGAGCCTGCGCACGGGCGCGCCCGTCACGGACGCGTGGCAGGACTGGTTCGCGCACTGGCTGAAGGACGACCCGGAGGTCCCGTCGCTCGACTTCTCCTACTACCGCTCGTGGGCGCCACGCACCGGCGACCAGACGGGGGCCTGGGCGCGCTCCTCGTCGTTCCCGGCCGCGACGCGCAGCACCCGCTTCGACCTCTCGGGCGACGGCACGCTGCAGCCCGAGGGCTCCGTCGTGCGCGCCGGCGAGCCCGCGTTCGGCACGACCGCGCTCGGCCTGCCGACGGGCTACACGACGTTCTCGCTGAGCCAGCTCGGCTTCGCGCCCGTCGACGTCGCGGGGACGTCCACCGCGTTCGTCAGCGCCCCGCTCGGGGAGGACCTCGACGTCGTCGGCCTGCCGAGCGTGCGGCTGCGGATCACGCCCGGGCTGTCCGGCGCCACGGACGCCGTGCTCGGCGACCCCGGCCGCGCGTTCGCCTACGTCCGCCTGGAGGACGTCGGACCCGACGGCACCGCGAGGCTGCCGGCGGAGCAGATCGCCTCCGTGCGGGTCCCCGCGGACGGCCGGGCGACGACGGTCGGCCTCCCCGGCATCGTCCACCGGTTCGCGAAGGGCCACCGCCTGCGGCTCGTCGTCGCCGGCGGCGACCTCGCGCACCGCGGCAACCTCGTCCCGACGCCCCTGTCCGTGCGGGTCGACCCGCGCGACCCGTCGCCCCTGCGGCTGCCGGTGGTCCCCGTCGCCGACCAGGCGCCGATCGTGCGCGCCGCCGCGCCCGCGAAGGCCGCCCGGCCCGCGCGCCTGCGCGTCAGCCGCACGACCCTCACCCGTCGCCGGCTGTCGCTCCGGGTCTCCGCGCCCGCCCGGGTCCGCACGACGATCGCCCGGCGCGAGGTGCGACGGGTCCGCGTCGGCCGGACGGTCGTCCGCCGCGCCGCGTGGCGCATCGTCCGGCGGCCGACCCTGCGGGCCCGGAAGGCCGGGACGGTCCGCCGGAGCGTGCGGCTGCCCGCCGGCCGCTACCGCGTCGCCGCCCGGGCGACGGCGACCGGCGTCCCGTCGTCGCGGACGGTGCGGGTGGTCCGGACGCTGCGCTGAGCGCCGGGCCCCCGGCCACACCGCGGCGGTCCGCCGGCGCGGGCCTGCGGACCGCTCACCGCCGGTCCGGGCCCGGACCGGCGGGCCGCACGGCGCACGCGGCGCGCCGCCGGGGGCGCGGCGTGGTGCGTCCGGCCTCCGCGCCGGGTACATGAGGGGCAGATGACCCGCCTCGCCGGACCCCTCGACACGCTGCTGGATCGCACGATCGCCCCGGGCTACACCCGCCTGGGACTGGCGGTCCGCCGACGGTTGCCGACGTGGCCGGGCGAGCTGCCCCGGCTCGACGGGCGCACCGTCCTCGTGACGGGCCCGACCTCCGGCATCGGCGAGGCCGCGGCCACCGACTTGGCGGTCCTCGGCGCCCGCGTGCTGCTGCTGGCCCGCAACCCGGACAAGGCCGCCGCGACCCAGGCCCGGATCCAGCGAGCGGTCACGGCGGCGGACGCCTCGAGGACCGCCGACGTCGCCGTCGTGCGCTGCGACATCTCGTCGCTGGCGTCCGTCCGCGAGGCCGTGGACCAGATCGAGGAGCAGGACGAGCACGTCGACGTCCTCGTGCACAACGCCGGCGCGATGCCGGGCGAGCGCACCGTCACCGACGAGGGGTTCGAGCTCGCGTTCGCGACCAACGTGCTCGGGCCGTTCCTCCTGACCGCGCTGCTCGAGGACCGCCTGAAGGCCGACGCCCCGTCGCGCGTCATCACGGTGTCCTCCGGCGGGATGTACGCCCAGAAGCTCGACGCCGACGACCTGCAGCACGAGGACCGCTCGTACTCCGGCGTCTCCGTCTACGCGCGCAACAAGCGGGCGCAGGTCGTCCTGGGCGAGCTGTGGGCGGAGCGCCTGCGCGGCACCGGCGTCGTGATCCACACGATGCACCCGGGCTGGGCCGACACGCCGGGCGTCGAGGACGCGCTGCCGGGCTTCCAGAAGCTGACGAAGCGGGTGCTGCGCACGCCCGCGGAGGGTGCGGACACGATCGTCTGGCTCGCCGCGGCGACGGCGCCCCTCTCGACCACGGGCGGGTTCTGGCAGGACCGTCGCGAGCGCCCGACCCACTACGCGCCGTGGACCCGCGAGGCGCAGGCCGACCGCGCGAAGCTCTGGCGCACCTGCGCCGAGCTGGCGGGCGTGGACGCGCCCGTCCCCGCGTAGGACCTCGCCCCCGCGGCGCGGCGGCGTAGGACCTCGCCCCTGCGCGGCGGCCACCCGCGTCCGGGCCGCCGCCGACGCGCAGGACGCCGTCGACGCGGCGGGACGACCGCGACCGTCCCGTCGCACCCGGCGATCCGCGGCGTCGCCGCCGCGGGCCGCCGCTCAGACCGGCGCGGGGGCGTCGTCGCGCAGGGAGCGGATCCCCGCGTCGACGAACCGCAGCGCGCGGTCCAGGAGCTGCAGGACGACGGGCTCGCCCTCGCAGTAGGCGCCCGCGAGCTGCTCCTTGCCCTCGTGCTCGCCGCCGACGATCCCGAAGATCGCGAAGGTCGCGGCCGCGGCCATCCGCGGCTCGAGCGCGTCGGGCGACGCCCCCAGGTCGTCGGCGATCGCGCCGGCGATGAGCTGCTCGCCGTGGGCGCGGAACCCCTGCTCGACGGCCTTCAGCCCGTCGTCGGATGCCACGACGCGGCGCTGCATCTGCAGCTCGACGTCGCGCTCCCGCCAGCGCGGGAGCTCCGTGCCGATCCACGCCCGCAGCGCGTCGGCGGTGGTCTCCCCCTCAGCCCGCGCGCCCAGCCGCTCCGCGAGCCGGGCGAACGAGTCCTCCTGGTCCGGGAAGACGAGGTCCTCCTTCGCCGGGAAGTACGCCGACACCGTGCGCGGCGAGACGTCGGCCGCGGCGGCGATCGCGGGGATCGTCGTCTCGTGGAAGCCGTCGCGGTCGAAGAGCTCGAGCGCGGCGCGGGCGATGGTCTCGCGCGTGCGCTGCTTCTTGCGCTCCCGGAGCCCGGGCTCGGCCGGGACGCCGCCGCTCGGGGTCGTGTTCACCATGTCGTGACAGTACCGCGCGCCCCGTCGTCATGCTGCAGGGCACGCAAGTTCGCACGTCCCGCATTTCTGCAAGACCTGCAAACTTCCAGTGACGGTGCTATCTTGCGTCGCGCGTCTCCCCCCGGCGCCCCGTACCACCGTCCAGGAGCACCATGTCCGACCTGTTGGCGCGCATCGCCCGCGCGCTCACCCACCACTGGAAGCGCACGCTCGCGTTCGCGCTCGCCACCGTCGTGGTGCTCGGTGTCATCGCCGGCACCGCCGGTGGCCCCGCGGCCGACGACTTCAAGATCCCCGGCACCGAGACGCAGAAGGCGCTCGACCTCTTCGAGGCCCACCAGCCCGAGCTCGCCGGCGCCGACGCCGACGTCGTCTTCCGCGCGAAGAGCGGCAAGCTCACCGACGCGCCCAACCGCAGCTCGATCGAGGCGGCGATCAAGCGGATCGAGGCGCTGGACGACGTCAAGAGCGTCTCCTCGCCGTTCGCGAAGGGCGGGGCGATCACGAAGGACGCGACCATCGCCCAGGCGAAGGTCCAGTACGCCGTCCAGCAGACCGACCTCGAGAAGGCCGACGGCGAGGAGCTCGAGAAGGCCGCCGACACCGCGGCGTCCCAGGACGTCGAGGTCGCGATGCGCGGCGTGCCCGTCGACCTGGCCGCCGAGCAGAGCGTGCCGGTCGGCGAGCTGGTCGGCATCCTCATCGCCGTCGTCCTGCTGACGGTGCTCTTCCGCTCCGCCGCGGCGATGGGCGCCACGCTGCTGGGCGCGCTCATCGGCGTGATGGTCGGCCAGATCCTGCTCGCCGTCCTCGCCAAGCCGCTCGGCCTGCCGGACTTCGCGACGCAGATCGCCGTGATGCTCGGCCTGGGCGCCGGCATCGACTACGCGCTGCTCATCATCGGGCGCTACCGCGAGCAGGTCGCCGCGGGCGACAGCATGCGCGACGCCGCCGCGAAGGCCGCCGCGACCTCCGGCTCGTCCGTCGTGGCCGCGGGCCTCATCGTCATGGTCGCCATCGCGGGCCTCGGCGTCATCGGCATCCCGCTCATCGGCAAGCTCGGCCTGGGCGCCGCGATCGGCGTCTTCGCCGTCGTCCTCTCGGCGCTGCTCGTCATCCCGGGCATGATCGGCGCGTTCGGCAAGAGGCTGCGGCCGAAGAGGATCGAGCACGTCCGCCCGTCGCCGGCGTTCGCGAAGTGGGGCGAGCGCGTCACGGAGCGCCCGTGGCTCTCCATCGGCGTCGGCGTCGTCGTGCTGCTGATCTTCGCCGCGCCGCTCACGCAGATGCGCCTCGGCCAGCCCGACGACGGCAACCAGCCCACGTCGAAGACCCAGCGCGTCGCCTACGACCTGCAGAGCAAGGCGTTCGGCCCCGGCTCGAACGGCCCGTTCCTCCTGGCCGTCGACATCGAGAAGAAGGACGACCCGGCGCTGAAGGGGCAGCTCGCGTCGATCCAGAAGGCCGTCGCGGAGACCCCGGGCGTCGCCACCACGACCCCCGCCGCGGTCAGCCCGGACGGCGAGATGGCGACGATCGGCGCCGTGCCGACCACCGCCCCGCAGGACGAGCGGACGAGCGAGCTGCTCGCGAACCTCCGCGACGACGTGCTGCCGAAGGCCACCGAGGGCACCGACCTGCAGGTGTACGTCGGCGGGCAGACCGCCGGGTTCGAGGACTTCTCGGACAAGGTCGCCGGCCGCCTGCCGGTCTTCATCGCCGTCGTCATCGGCCTCTCGGTGCTGCTCCTGATCGCGGCGTTCCGGTCGCTCTGGATCCCGCTGGTCTCCGCCGTCTTCAACCTGCTGTCGGTCGGCGCCGCCTACGGCGTGGTCGTCGCGGTCTTCCAGCAGGGCGTCGGGTCGAGCCTGATCGGGGTCGACTCCGGGGTGCCGATCGTCTCGTTCATCCCGGTGATGCTGTTCGCGATCCTCTTCGGGCTGAGCATGGACTACAACGTCTTCCTGCTCTCCCGGATCCACGAGGCGTACCAGGAGGGCGCCGGGCCGCGGCGGAGCATCGTCCTCGGCATGTCGCGCATCGGCAAGGTGATCCTCGTCGCCGGCCTCGTCATGGCGGCCGTGTTCTCCGCCTTCGCGACCACGGACGACGTCATCGCCAAGATGTTCGGCGTGGGCCTCGGCGTGGCGATCCTGGTCGACGTCCTCGTCGTCCGGCTGCTCGTCGCCCCCGCCGTCGTGCTCCTGCTCGGCGACAAGGCGTGGTGGCTGCCGAGCTGGCTCGACCGGATCCTGCCGAACGTCTCCCTCGAGGGGCACCTCGTGCAGAACGTCGACCCCCAGGGCGAGCCGCTCGAGGGCTTCGAGCCGGCCCCGTCGCACCAGGCCGGCCCGGCCCGCCCGGGCGCCCCGGCCTCGGCAGACTGACCGCCGGCGCGGCCCCGCGCCACCCCGCAGCACCCCGCGACCCGGCATCCGCCGGGTCGCGGGCGTTCCGGGGCGGGCGGGTCGGTATCCGCTGACCTGCGGTCGACAAGCCCGACTGCAACGCCCAGTCGTGCTGTCGACCCCCGGTCGACAGAGGTATGCTCGCCGGGTGCCCCTGCCGCGCAAGGACAAGCCCGCCCGCCCGGCGCCGGCTCGCAGGGAGAAGGCCGCCCGGCCCGCCGCCGTCCGCAAGGAGAAGCCCGCCCGCGCCGCGGCGCTCCCGCGGAAGGACAAGCCGGCCCGCGCCACGGCCGCCCGCGCCTACCGGCGGATGACCGTCGAGGAGCGCCGGGCGTCGCTGCTCGAGTTCGGTGAGCAGCTCTTCGCCGAGCACGACTACGCCGAGCTGACGATGTCGAAGATCGCGCGGGCGGCCGGCGTCTCCAAGCCGCTGATGTACCACTACTTCCCCACGAAGCAGGCGTTCTTCCTCGCCACCGTCTCGCGCGGCGCCGAGGAGCTCGCCGCCCGGGTGCGGCCGCGGTCCGACGTCCCGCTGGGCGACGCGGCGATCGAGAGCCTGACCGCCTACCTCGCCTGGATCGACGAGCGGCCCGAGGCCTTCCGCCGCCTGCTGACCGCCGCGGCCGCCGAGCCCGGCGTCCGCGACATCCTGAGCGGCATCCGCGCGTCGACCGTCGAGCAGATCGCCGCCGCGCTCGGTCACCCGGACATCGACGCCGCACCTGCGTCGCTGCGCGCGGCGCTGAGCGGCTGGCTGCTCTTCGTCGACGGCGCCATCCTCGTGCGCCTCGACCTCGGTGCGCCGCCGCGCGACGAGCTCGTGCGGCAGCTGCTCGGCACCCTCGCCGGTGCGGTGCTGGCCGCCGGCGACGAGACCGCGGCGGCCCGCCTGCTGGAGGACGCCGCGGGCGACGCGCACGAGCCGGCCTCCCCCGCCCCGGCCGGCTGACGGTGGCGCGCCGCGCGGCGGCCCGGCGCGGCGGCCGGCAGGCCGAGCCGGTGCGCGTGGAGTCCGGCGTCGGGACCCTCGAGCTCCAGCCCGACCGCGCCCGCCCCGGCGGCCGCCTGCTCCTGATCGACGGGCTCGCCCACGGCTACGTCGACCTGGACGACCCGACGCACCTCGAGCTCGACTACGTCGCCCGGATCGGTGCGGCGCTCGAGGTCCTCGTCCCCCGCGGCGGCCCGGCCGACGTCCTGCACCTCGGCGGCGGCGCGTTCAGCCTGCCGCGGTACCTGGCCAGCACGCGCCCGCAGGTCCACCAGACCGTCGTCGAGCGCTCGGGGGCGGTGATCCGCCTGGCGGAGAAGCACCTGCGCCTGCGGCGCGGCGAACGGCTCTCCGTCCTGCAGGCCGACGGTGCGGCGGTCGTCCGCAAGAGCCCCGACGACGCGTTCGACCTCGTCCTCGGCGACGCGTTCGTCGGGACGGAGACGCCGCCGGCGATGGCGACGGGCGCCTTCGCCGCCGAGGTCGCGCGGGTGCTGCGGCCCGGGGGCCGCTACCTGCTGAACGTCGTCGACCAGCCGCCGTGGCCGTTCGCGGCGCAGCAGGCCGGCGTCCTGCGGCACGCCTTCGCGCACGTCCTCGCGTTCGGCGGCCGGGACGTCGTGCGCGGGCGCCACGCCGGGAACGTCCTCTTCCTCGCGTCGGACCGCCCCCTGCCGGCGGACGCCCTGGCCCGCCGGATCGCCGGCGGCGCCCACCCCGCGGAGCTCGTCCCGGCGGAGCGCCTGGCCGGCTGGGGCTGAGCGCCGCACGGGTGCTCGTGCCCGCCCGCCCGCGCGCGCACGAGCCTCGATCTGCGGCACGCGCCGGCCGGCACGCGTCCCGGCCGACGCCCGCGCCCTAGCGCGGCGGCAGGGTCTCCCGGATCCAGCCGGCGATCGTCGCCACGTGCTCCGGGGCGATCTGGTGGCCGCCGTCGTGGTCCAGGGCGGTGAGGTCGAGCCCGCCGGCGGTGACGAGCGCGCGGGCGCGATCGGCGAACTCGTGCCCGATCACCGGGTCCTGCCGGCCGTGCGCGTTCAGGACGCGCGTCGCCGTGCGGCCCTCGAGCTCGGGCGACCAGCCCTCCACGGTCGGGACGAACCCGGACATGCCGAGCACGCCCGCGACGACGGGCCGGCCGCCGCCGAGCCCCGTCGCGTGGCTCATGACGGAGCCCATGGAGAAGCCGCCGAGGACCGTCCGCGCGGGCGGGACGCCGGTGCGCTCCCACAGCGCGTCGTGGAACGCCGACAGCGCCAGGAACGACGAGCGGAACGAGTCGGGGTCCGGGTAGCCCACGCGCGGGACGACGTACCAGTGCTTGCCGGGCCAGCCCGGCACGCGCAGGGGACCGCCGGGCGTGACGATGTGCAGCCGCCGCTCCGGGTCGAGCACGTCGGCCAGGCCGATCAGGTCGTGCTCGTCGGCACCCCGGCCGTGGTGCAGGACGAGCAGGCCGTCCGGCTCGCCGTCGGCGGGGCGCTCGCGGTGGACGAGCTGGGGGGTGTCGGGGGTGCTCACGGCGGACCTTCTGCGTCGCAGATAGTTGCTTACGCAACCACTGTAGCGCGTCGTGGAGCTCCCGACCAGGTGCGGGCCGACCACGCCGCGACGGTGCGTCCCGGCTTCAGGCCACCCCGGCGACGGGTGGCGCAGCCCGAGAACGGGAACGGCCGGCGCATCGCGCCGGCCGTCGCCGTCCCCTCGTCCCGCGCGGCGCCGGGCGCCGCGGGGCTCAGACCTTCTCGGGGACGTCGATCTCGCGCTTGAGGATCTTGCCCGTCGGACCCTTCGGGAGCTCGTCCACGATCCACACGTGGCGGGGGTACTTGTACGCGGCGACCTGCCCCTTCACGTACTCCTGCAGGTCCTCCGGGGTCACGGACTGCCCGTCCTTCAGCGCCACGCACGCGGCGATCTCCTCGCCGAGCTCGGCGTGCTTCACGCCGACGACGGCGGCCTCGGAGACGGCGGGGTGCTCGTAGAGGACCTCCTCGATCTCGCGCGGGTAGACGTTGTAGCCGCCGCGGATGATCAGGTCCTTCTTGCGGTCGACGATGAAGTAGAAGTCGTCCTCGTCGCGCTTGGCCATGTCGCCCGTGGAGAACCAGCCGTCGGCGTCGATCGCCTTGGCCGTCGCCTCGGGATTCTTCCAGTAGCCCTTCATGACGTTCGGGCCCTTGACCTGCAGCTCGCCGACCTCGTCGACGCCCAGGACCTTGCCCTCGTCGTCGACGAGGCGCAGCTCGACGCCCTCGATCGCGACGCCGATCGAGCCGGCCTTCTTCGGCAGCTCGATGCGGCTGAACGAGGCGACCGGCGAGGTCTCCGAGAGGCCGTAGCCCTCGAGGATCGGCGTGTCGAACGACTTCTCGATGCCGCGGAGCACCTCGACGGGCAGCGCGGACCCGCCCGAGACGAAGAGCTCGAGCGAGCTCGTGTCGTAGTCGGCGCGCTTGGGGTGGTTCAGGACGGCGCCGTGCATCGTCGGCACGCCCATGAAGATCGTCACCTTGTCGCGCTGGATGATGTCCAGGGCGGCCGTCGGGTCGAAGCGCGGCAGGAGCGTGACCTCGGAGCCCGAGGCGACGGCGACGTTCAGCGTGCAGGTCTGGCCGAAGACGTGGAAGAACGGCAGGCCGCCGAAGAAGACCGTCTCCTCCGTCGGGTGGAAGAGCCCGATGGACGCCTGGACGTTGGAGCCGATGCTGTGGTGCGTGAGCTCGGCGCCCTTGGGCTGGCCGGTGGTGCCCGAGGTGTAGAGCACGACGGCGGTGTCGTCGCCGTCCTTGTGCGCGACCTCCTCGATCGGCGTCGCGGCGCCGATCTTCTGCTGGATCTCGGACGGCTCGATCAGGAGGACCTGCGCGTCGATCTCGGCCTGCTCCGCGCCGCCCTGCGCCGACTCGGCGAAGCCGTGCCACGCCAGGAGGAGCTTCGCGCCCGAGTTGTCGAGGTAGTACGCGACCTCGCGCTTGGACAGCAGCGGGTTCATCGGCACGACGACGGCGCCGAGGCGCAGCGCGCCGAAGTACGCCAGCGGGAAGTGCGGCGTGTTGGGCAGCATGATCCCGACGCGGTCGCCCGGCTGCACGCCGAGGTCCTTCAGCAGCCCGGCGACGCGCTGGCTGCCGCCCTCGAGCGCCGCGTACGGCACGGCGACGTCGTCCAGGCGGATCGCGATCCGCTCCGGGAACTTCGCAGCGGTGGTGGTCAGGAGCGTCGCGAGATTCGCGTTGGACTGATCGGCCATGGGCCCATCCTGCCACCCCGCGGCCGCGCGTGCACGACCTGGGACCACACGCCGACGGGTCCGTCCCGTGACGGGCGTCCACCCGGTCGCTCCGTGCGGTCGGAGCACCGGCCGGGCACGCGTCCGTGGCGCCGGGACGCTCGCCCGGCCACCGCAGCCCCGTGCGGGGGCGTGGCGCGCCGCCGCTCGCGCCGCCGGTCCCGGTCGGGCGCCCCACTAAGCTCGGCGGCGTGCCCGGCGCCCCGGGACGCGACCCGGAGGTCCCCTTGCAGAGCCCGCCCGACCCGACCAGCGCGACCGACGGCCGCCCGCCGATCCGCACCGACCTCGAGGCGCTGCGCGGCGCGTTCGGGTTCGGCGTCGCCGGCAACTTCGCGGGGCACCTCGAGCAGGCGGGCGAGGCCGCGGACTTCGTCGGGGTCGACGCCTCGGCCGGCGCGCCGAAGGGCATCTTCCCGTTCTACGTCCCCGGGGGCGACACGTTCCTCGGGACGTTCCCGCTGTCCACGGAGGCGACCGCCCCGCCCGTGCAGGACGAGCCGGCGAACCTGCAGCTCGAGCCGGAGGTCGGCGTGCTGCTGCGGGTGGTCTACGCGGGCGACGGCACCGTCGAGGCGCTCGAGCCGTTCGCGCTCGGTGCCTTCAACGACTGCTCCATCCGCCGCCCGGGCGCGACGAAGATCAGCGAGAAGAAGAACTGGGGCCCGGCGTCCAAGGGCGTGGCCCCGGAGCTCTTCGCGGTCGAGGACCTCGACCCGCAGGGCGCGACGGGCGAGCTCCGCCTGGCGAGCTTCCTGCGCCGCGACGGCGCGACGCACGCCTACGGGGTCGACTCCCCCGTCCCGGGCTACTCGTACTACGGGGCCCAGCTCGTGGACTGGATGGTCGACCGCCTCGCCCACCAGCAAGGGGGCGACGGCACGCCGCTCGAACCCGTCGGCGAGCTGCTCCGCGCCGCGCGCCCGGAGCTCGTCCTCGTCGGCATCGGCGCGACCCGCTACACGGAGTACGGCGAGACCACGTTCCTGCGCGAGGGCGACGTGTCGTTCGTCGTGGTCTACGCCGGCTCGATCACGACGCCGGAGGAGATCCTGGCGGCGGTGTCCGCGGACGACACCTCCGGTCTGCGCGCGGCGTCCGTGCTGCGGCAGGTCGTCGGCGGCTAA
>WLOB01000092.1 GCA_009699505.1 Actinomycetota bacterium
CGTCAGGCGGCTGCGCTCTGCTACACGAGCGGCACGACGGGCAATCCGAAGGGCGTGCTGTACAGCCATCGCAGCACGTTGCTGCACTCGCTGGCGATCCTCACGACCGACAGCTTCGGCATCTGCAAGTCCGACCGCATCCTGCCGGTCGTGCCGATGTTCCACGCCAACGCCTGGGGGCTCATCTACGCGGCGGCGCTCTCGGGCGCGTCGTTGGTGATGCCGGGCCCGTTCATGCAGGCCGGTCCGCTGACCACGCTGATGGAGCGCGAGCGCTGCACGGTGGCCGGCGCGGTGCCGACGATCTGGATGGACGTGCTGCGCTACGCGGACGAGCACAAGCCCGACCTCAGCGCGCTGCGCGTGGTGCCCTGCGGCGGGGCGGCGGTCCCGCGGTCTCTGATGCAGGCCTTCCAGGAGCGTCACGGCGTGACGGTGTGCCAGGCCTGGGGCATGACGGAGACGAGTCCGCTCGCCTCGGTCGCCGTCCCCCCGGCGGGCGCGGAGGGGGAGGAGCACTGGCGATACCGCACGACGCAGGGCCAGATCGCCCCGCTGGTCGAGGTACGCATCGTGGCGGACGACGGGACGGAGCAGCCGTGGGACGGTGTGTCGACGGGCGAGATCCAGGTCCGCGGGCAGTGGATCGCCTCCGCGTACTACCGCGATGACAGCTCGGCCGACAAGTTCGACGACGGCTGGCTGCGCACGGGCGACGTCGGGGCGATCACGTCCGACGGGTTCATCGTGATCACCGACCGTTCGAAGGACGTCATCAAGTCGGGCGGTGAGTGGGTCAGCTCGGTGGAACTCGAGAACGCGCTGATGGGACACCCGGCGGTTCGCGAGGCGGCGGTCATCGCCAAGCCCGACGACCGATTCACCGAACGGCCCCTCGCGTGTGTCGTCCGCGACGGTGACGTCTCGGCGCAGGACCTGGTCGACTTCCTCGAGGGTCAGGTGGCTCGTTGGTGGATCCCGGACGAGGTGGCGTTCATCGACGAGGTTCCGAAGACCAGCGTCGGGAAGTTCGACAAGAAGGAGCTCCGTCGACGCCTCGCAGAGGACGAGTTGAACGACGACCGTCACGCGGTCGAGCGCCCCGCCGCGAAGCCGGAGTCGACTTCTGTGTGACCCACCTGGCGTGCATGGTGGTCCGGCGTGGCCGGACCACCGGCATCGTCAGGGTCGCCGCGCGCCGCTGTCGGTCACCGCGTACGTCACCGCGCCGGTGAGGGCCGTCGCGCCCAGCACAGCCGGCCACGCGCCCACCCTCCGGGACAGCGGATGCGACAGCGCGAACCCCCCGAGGTACACGCCGGTGAGCGCCGTCGCGATCGGGGCGCCGTGACCGCGGTGCCATGCGGCCGCGCACCAGCTCAGCGGCCCGACCATCGCGGCGATCGCGCCGAGCTGCGACCCGACGCGCGAGGCGATCACGTAGCTCCCCACCATGGAACCGGCGGCGACAGGAGCGGTCAGACGTGTCATCGCCGCCAGTTCTAGCACCGCGTCTGCCCTCGAGGGCTTCGAGGCCGACGATCAACGTCGCTCAGCCTCGTGAATCGCGTCCGCACCCGCCATCCCATCGAACCACGGAGGACAACACCCGATGAGCACGACGACATTCCCCGGCCTCGCCTACGCCGTCGCCGACGGCGTAGCGACGATCGATCTCGACACGCCGCGGACGCGCAACGCGCTCTCGGACGAGTTGATCGGCTCGCTGATCGCGGCTTTCACCTCGGCACAGGACGACGGTCGCGTCCGGTGCGTCGTCCTGGGGTCGACCGATCCGACGACCTTCAGCTCCGGTGGCGACCTCGGTGGCTTCGCTCGTGACATCCCGCTGACGACGAGGCATCGCTCGATCCTGCTGTTCCCGGAGCTCTTCACGCTCGTCGGCCGGCTCGGCAAGCCGGTGGTGGCGAAGATCGGCGGCCACTGCCTCGCGGGAGCGTTCGGCCTGACGCTCGCATGCGATCTCGTGATCGCGTCCGACAGAGCGACCTTCGGGACGCCCGAGATCAACGTCGGGGTCTTTCCGTTCATGATCGGGGCGTTGCTCTACCGCAACCTCCCGCGCAAGACGGCCACGGAACTGATGTTGCTCGGTGAGCGCTTCGACGCGGTGGAGGCCAGGCGGATCGGCGTCGTCAACCGCGTCGTCCCGCACGAGGAGCTCGATACCGCAGCGGCCGACCTCGGGGCAGCGCTGGCCGCCAAGTCTCCGCTCTTGATGCAGCTGGGCAAGGATGCGCTCTGGCGCCAGGCCGATATGCCCTTGGAGGACGCTTGGGACTATCTGCGGTCCCAGCTCGCACTCGCGCTCTCGACGGAGGACATCCGAGAAGGGGTCGCCGCGTTCAAGGAGAAGCGCGAGCCGGTCTGGCAGGGTCGGTAGGCGCCGGACCGCGTTGCCCGTGTCAGGGTCCGCCGGCGAACACCGCGCGCGGGGAAACCCACGACAGGTTCGTGGGCCGGGACGCGGGTGGGACGCATGTCGCGGGATCCTCGGCGCCGATGCCGGACGCCGGGTTCGTGCGCACGTACCTCATCCGAGGTGTTCGGAGGCGTTGCCCCAGCGGGTCCATGCGTCGGGGAGCGGTTGTCCGGTCTGACGGAAATGGTCGAGGTCCACGACGAGGAAGAGCGCGTGAGCCTCGGCCACGAGCGTCGGGCCGTCGTGCATGGTGCCGCGGGTGTAGAGCTTGCGGCCCACCCGGCGCTCCAGATGCGCTTCGGCACTGAGCTCCGCGCCCAGGACCGCGGGGGACCGAAACTCGACGGTCAGGCTGGCCGTGACGGCTGGCAGGTGCAGCGCGCTGGGAACGGCGCCGAGGAGGTCGTCGAAGACTGCCGAGACCGCTCCACCGTGTGCGAGGCCTGGACCGCCCTCGTGGTGGGCCGCGAATCGGATCGCACCCATGACCCGACCTCCGTCGATCCGCATGCGCAGCCCCATGCTCGAGGGATTCTCGACGCCACAGCCGAAGCAGTTGGGATGGTGCGCCGGAACCGCGCGAGTCATCCCGGTCGCTCCACGCCGGGACCCATCGACAGCCCCGGGTACGCACGAGCATAGGTGTCGAGGATCCGCCGCAGCGGCAGGTCGTCGAAGGTGCCGTGGTCGCGGACGTACTCCATGTAGCGGCTGCCGGTCGCATCGAACGGGTGAAGGAGCGCGTCGTGGGACCCGTCGAACTCCAACGGGGTGACGCCGACGCGCTCGCACAGCTCGCGGTTGAAGGCCGGGCTCGCCTTGAGCCACTGGCCGTTCAGGTGCAGCACCGCGTACCCGTGATAGAGGAACAGGTCGCTGCCCATCGCCGCGGCCAGCCGCTCGGACTGCAGGTGGTTGCGGACGTCGGAGAATCCCAGGCGCGCCGGGATCCCGCAGTGCCGTGCGACGGCCACGAGCACGACGGCCTTCGGCACGCAGTAGCCGGTCCCGGCCGCCAGGACCGCGCTGGCCCGATAGGCCGCCGGGTCGGTGGGCAGGTGGTGGGGGTCGTAGCGGATCTCGTCCCGGACGGCCCGGAAGATCAGGCCGGCGACCTCCTCCGGGGCGGTCGCCGCGCCGACCACGCGGTCCGCGAACGCCTGCACCGCGGGGGCGGCGAGGTCCATGAAGAACGTCGACCGCAGGTCGCCGGCCGTCGTGTCGGTGCGTGTCATGGGCGGGGTTCCGGGAGATCGGGGTGGGCTGGCGGGGTGGTCACGCGCGGACGAACGCGACGCTCGTGTCGATGACCGGCATCGGGGTACGGTTCAGGGATGGCGTACGCCACGGGCGTCCTTCCGGGATGGGTCGAAGTCGGTCAGCGTCCCGTGGTCGTGCGACCGATCGTGGTCGTCCCATCCACGTCATCGCCGGCATACGGGCCCCGCGCCCCGCTGGGTGCGATCTCGGCGATGCTGTCCCAGTCGAACGGCGTGTCGCGGGCCGCGTCGCGAGGGGGCGTCGGTCACGGGTCGAGCGGGCCGAACTCCCGATCCTGGGCTCCGCAGACCGGGCACGACCAATCGTCCGAGATGACCTCGAGCGCCGTGCCGGGTGCGATCCCCCGTCCGGATCGCCCTCTTCCGGGTCGGAGATGAACCCGCGCGGTCCACAGATCCATCGCTGCACTCGCCGAACATACCGCACGATGGACGGAGTGTTGACAGGCAGTCAACCGTCGGCACGGGAGGGCTCGACGGATGGTGGCCGATCGTGGAGGCCAGCCACCAGCGCCATCGCTGCTGGGCTCGCCCGGTGGCCGGTGGCCGCGCCCGACGACGCGCCGTCGGTGATGCTCAAGGTTGGATGGCCTGTCCGATTCCCGCAGTGCCGGGCGCGCTGGGCGGGCTCAGCCCTGTAGGCGGACGGGGAGCGTCTTCAACTGGCTCGAGAATTGGGAGACGACGTACGTCGGCTCGTCGCGGATGGCCATCTTCGGGAACCGCTTGACGGTCTCCTCGACGAGGATCTTCAGCTCCAGACGGGCGAGCGCGGTGCCGAGGCAGAAGTGGCGGCCACCGGCCCCGAACGCCTGGTGCTCGGGGTTGCGTCGCACGTCGAACGTGTGCGGGTCCTCGTAGCGCTCGGCGTCACGGTTGGAGGACGGGTACCAGAGCGCGATCTTGTCGCCGGCCTTGATCTGGGCGCCGTTGAGCTCGGTGTCCTTCGTCGCGGTGCGCCGGAAGTGCGCGAAGGCCGGGAACATCCGCAGCGCCTCCTCGACCGCGCTGGAGGAGAGGGAAGGATCGTCGACCAGCAGCTGCTTCTGTTCGGGGTTCTCCATGAGCGCCCGCATCGTCGAGGTGTAGGTCGCCTTGGTGGAGTCGTTGCCGGCCGCCATCATGAGAATGAACCCGGCGAAGATCTCCTCGTCGCTGAGCGTGTCGCCGTCGATGTCGGCGAACACGAGGACGCTGGTCATGTCGTTGGTCGGGTTCTCCCGTCGCGCGGCCACGAGCTCCATGCACTTCTCGTACATCCTGGGGATGTCCTCGGCCACCAGCGCCTCCAGGCCCTTCGGATTGAGCGTGGTGTCGCCGAAGCCGAGCAGCTGGTTGATCGCCTCCGCCCACGGCTTGTCGTCCTCCGGGTCGAGCCCCATGAACTCGCCGATCACGCGCGAGACGACCGGCTGGGCGACGTCGGTGACCAGATCGGCGTGCTCGCGGCCCGCGAGCCGGTCCATGACCTCGGCGGTGATCTCGCGGATCGCCGGCTCGTGGGTGGCGATGGCCTTCGGGGTGAACGCCTTCTGGAAGAGGTTCTTGATGCGGTCGTGCTTCGGCGGATCCATGCCGATGAACATCCCCTGCACCAGCGGGACGGGGATCGCCTCGTCGGTGATGATGATGTTCTGCGCCGAGGAGAACCCTTGCCAGTCCCGACTGACGGTGTGGATGTCCTCCGCCCGGGTCACCGACCAGAAGCCGGCGTCGCTCGGGGTCTGCTTGATGCCCGGGCTCCAGTGCACCGGGCACTCGTTGCGCAGGCGCTCGAAGACCTCGTGCGGCGGACCCTGGAGCCACAGCTCGTCATCGGCGACCTGCAGCTTGGCGAGGTCCGGGAAAACGTCGGCCGACATGGTGTCAAACGTAGCGTCACCGCTCTGGCGGGTCAAGGTGCCGGCAGGCGACGACCTCGGCTTGACACCTGGCCGGGTTTCCGGTCGGGTTGACCGGCGGGCTTCCCGCGAACCCGGCTACGAAGGACGGTCGAACTCGCCATGCGCATCGCCCCGATGGACCTCAACTGGTTGTTGCTCGAGCGTGCGGAGAGCCCGGCGCACGTCGCGTGCCTGGCCGAGTGCACGCCCCCGGTCGGCGCGGCCGCGACGTTCGTGGCGGATCTGGTGGCGCGTTGGCGGTCGCAGGCGACCTTCGCCAAGCCGTTCGATCGGCGTCCCCGGCTATTCCCGGTGCCGGTCTGGGAGGTCATGCGTGACGACCAGATCGACCTGGACTACCACTTCCGTCACTCGGCGCTGCCCGCGCCGGGCGGAGAGCGAGAGCTCGGGATCCTCGTCTCGCGCTTGCACTCCCACCCGCTGAACCGCCGACGTCCGCTGTGGGAACTGCACATCATCGAGGGGCTCGGCGACGGACGGTTCGCGCTGTACCTGAAGGTGCACCACTCGCTGATGGACGGCGTCGCCGGGATCAGGATGATAGGTCGAGCCCTCAGCTCCGATCCGCACGAGCGAGATCGGCCTCCGATCTGGGCCTTGGGGGCGTCCGTCGGGCGGGCGATCGACGGGGCGCCCGTCGCGGAGACGACGCCCTCCTCCGAGGCCGGATCCGCGCGGAGGGTGACCGCCCTGACCCGGTTGCTCTCCGCTCCCGCGCGATCGGTGCACGGATTGCGGCAGGCTGCCGAGGGCGGCAGGGGCCTCGTGCAGATCTCCGCCACGCAGGTCGTGCACGCCGTCCGTCCGCAGGACCGGGACGTGGCCGTGCCGTTCGTGGCACCCATGTCGCCCCTGAACGGGTGCATCCAAGGACCACGACGGTTCGCGACCCAGCACTACTCCCTGCAGCGGGTGAAGTCGTTGTCCAAGGACGCCGGCGTCACGATCAACGACGTCCTGCTCGGCGTCTGCTCAGGCGCGCTGCGGCGGTATCTCACGGGCATCGGGGAGCTGCCGAGACGGTCGCTGACGGCGACGCTCCCCGTCTCCGTGCGGTTGGAGGCCGACGAATCGGGAGGGAACGCGATCACGTTCATCCACGCCAGGTTGGCGACGGACGTGGAACAGCCGGCGGAGCGACTCGACCGCATCGCTGCCAGCACCCGACACGCCAAGTCCGTCCTGGGCCGGCTTCCGCGGAGCGCGATGAACGCCTACACGATGATGCTCATGGCGCCATACATGACCCAGCTCGCCATGGGCCTCGGCGGGCGGACGGTCCCGATGCACAACATCGTCGTCTCCAACGTGCCTGGGCCGCGCAACGCGAGGTACATCGACGGCGCGATCGTCGATCAGCTCTATCCGCTCTCCGTGCTGTTCAACGGCCAAGCGCTCAACGTGACGGTCATCAGCTACGCCGGTACCCTGTGCATCGGATTCACCGGCTGCCGGGACAGTCTGCCGAGCATGCAGCGGATCGCCGTCTTCGCCGGCGACGCCCTCAGCGAGCTGGAAGAGGCCCTGTGCCCCTGACCCGCTCGTCGTCAGGAGCATGGAGGCGTCGCGGGGAATCCGTACCATCGACGCATGGCGATCCTGTCCCGGCGCGACGATCCGGATGCTCGAAGTCGCGGGGAGAGCGAGCTGATCGACGCGGCGATCGCGCTGATGGAGGAGGGCCAGTCCTTCTCGAGCATGACGGTCGCATCGATCACGTCCAAGGCGGGACACACCCGGACCGGGTTCTACTTCTACTTCCGGGACAAGCGCGATCTGCTCATGGTGGCGACCGACCGCCTGGTCGGCGGACTGTTCAACGACGCAGACCTCTGGTGGAGCGGGGGAGGCGGTCGCCGGGTGCTGGCGACCGCCCTCGAGACGATCCTCCAGGACTACCGGAAGTCCCGCGCCGTGATCCGGGCTCTGGTCGAAGCGACCAGTTACGACCGGGTCGTCGCCGACTACTGGCACGGCGAGATCGAGCGGTTCATCCGCGCGGCCGAGATGCGGCTGCCGCCGACGTACATCCAGCCGACCCGGCGAGGGGTGGCGTCGGCGCTGGTGTGGATGGTCGAGCGCACGTATTACCTCCGCATCCTCGACGACGACACGACCGGAGACGCGGTCGCCGTCGACTCCCTGCTCGAGATATGGACGCGGGCCCTCGAGCTCGAACCCTGACCGCAGGGGGGTCCGCGGTGTCAGGTGCGGGGAAGGCGACCGCGGTCGGGGACCAGTCACCGAGGGCCCTGACGCCCGATCAGCGCGCGCGCGTCGCCAGGAGGTTCGAGGCGATGATCGACTTCCGGACTTCGTTCGTCCCTGCACCGATCTCGTAGAGCTTGCCAGCACGGTACAGGCGATTGACCTCGGACTCCCACATGAAGCCCATGCCGCCGTGGACCTGGACGGCCTTGTCGAGGATGCGCATGAGGCTGTTCCCCGCCACGAGCGCGAGTGCGGCCGACCGCGTGGCGATGTGCTGGTGCGCGACGCCGAAGGCGGTGTTGCCGACCTCGGTGGCGACGTCGAGGGTCATGCTGCGCAGCGCCTCGAGGTCGGCGTACATCTCGGCGATCATCGCGGCGACCATCTGGAACGACCCGATCGAGGACCCGAACTGCTCGCGGTCGCGCGCGTACGCGATCGTGAGGTCCATGGCGCGCTCGGCGAGGCCGAGACAGGAGAACGCGAGGCAGACGCGCTCCCGGTCGAGGCCGTTCATCACGACCGCGACGCCGCCGCCCTCCTCGCCCACGCGGTTCGCGGCGGGGACCCGGCAGTCCTCGAACAGCAGCTCCCCGGTCGGGCTGCCGCGGAGGCCCATCTTGATGAGCTTCTGCGCGACGGAGAACCCGGGCGTCGTGGTCTCGACGAGGAAGGCGGTGATGCCTCGCGGTCCGGCGTCGAGGTTCGTCTTCGCGTAGACGAGGACCACGTCGGCGATGGGTCCGTTCGTGATGTAGATCTTCGTGCCGTTGAGGACGTACTCGTCACCGTCGCGGATCGCCGTCGTCCGCATGCCGCCGAGGGCGTCCGACCCGGCGCCCGGCTCGGTCAGACCGAGCGCCCCGACGAGCGAGCCGTCGATCAGGCCTGGAGCGAAACGTCGCAGGAGCGTGTCGTCGGCGTTGGCGAGGAGGTTTCCCAGGCACAGGTTCTCATGGGCGAGGTAGGAGAGCCCGACGGCGGGGTTCCACCGGGAGATCGCCTGGCCGACCATGCCCTCGCTGACGAGATCGAGGCCGGCGCCCCCGTAGGCTTCGGGCGCCTGGACTCCCAGATAGCCCTGTGCTCCGAGGCTGGGAAACACCTCGGACGGCCACCACTCCTCGTCGTCCATCCGCTGCTGGAACGGGAACAGGACGTTTCGAGCGTACTCGTCCGCCGCTGCGAGGATCTCGCGGTGGTCGGGTGTCAGCAGACCTGCATCAGAGGTGGCCGGGGTCGTGGGGATCATCCCCCGAGTATCCGGGCTGTTTGACGCAGTGTCAACCAGGCGTCCCGGGGGATGTGCGGCGTCCTTGGCGCGCCTCGGCCAGGGGGTTCCCGGCGACGTCGGCCGACCCCGCGGCGGGCCAGGGTCCGGTGTGGTTGTCGCGCGCGCCGTCGATCGTGAGGACGGAGCCCGAGAAGAAGTCCCCCGCGGGCGAGGCGAGGTAGGCCACGAGCCAGGCGAATTCCTCCGGCGTCCCCAACCGCCCCAGCGGGACGAGCCCGGCGGCGGCGTCGACCATCGGCTTGGGGTACTTCGTCATGAAGACGTCGGTGGCGAACTGGCCGGCGGCGATGGCGTTCAGGCGGATGCCGAAGCGGGCCCATTCGATCGACAGCTCGCGCATCATGTTCTCGACGCCGGCACGAGCGGCGGAACTGTGCACCATGCCGGGGAGCCCGTGGTGCGGGGAGAGCGTGACGCTGACGATCTTCCCGCCGCGCGGGCGACCATCCGGTCCGACGGGGATCATGGCTCTGGTGGCGACGGCGTGCGTCATCAGCCAGGTCCCGTCCAGGTTCAGCCGGGTGACGGTGCGGAACCCCTTGGGGCTGATCGTCTCGGCGGGAGCCAGGAACTGTCCGCCGGCATTGTTCACCAGCGTGTCGATGTGCCCATGACGGGCGAGGATGTCATCGACGAGGCGGTCGACCTGATCCTCCTCACGGATGTCGCAGACGTGCGTGCTGCAGGCGCCACCCGCCAGAGCGGCGGTCTCCTCGAGGGCGTCGCCGCGGCGACCGCAGATCGCGACGCGTGCCCCGAGGGCCACGAGCTCGAGGACCGCTGCGCGCCCGAGCCCGGACCCCCCGCCGGAGATGAGGACGACCTGCCCGTCGAGGAGACCGGGAGCGAATACGGTCGAAGGCCTCGTCACGGGCTGCGGGGACGGGCCCCCTCGACGGGACGTCACCGCTGCCCCGCGAGGGGGCCGTTCGGCGCCGGTGCGCCGGCGGGGAGCCGCAGGGCATCCCGTGCCTCGTGGACCGTGGCGGGGCGGCGTCCGGCGCTCAAGGTCATCTCGTGGGCCTTCGCGATGAGCTCACCGTTCGAACTCGCCATCGTTCCGTCGGGCAGATAGAAGTTGTCCTCGAGCCCGACGCGCACGGACCCGCCGAGCGAGAGCGCCGCGCCCACCATCGGCCACTGGGCGCGGGAGATCCCGATCACGCCCCAGTGATGGTGCGCCGCCTCGCCGTCCGCGCCGGGGAGGGCGCGACCGATCTCGGCGAGGTTGTCGGCCATGACGGCGAGGTTGCGAGCGGTGGGGGGGATCCCGCCGGTGACGCCCATCACGAAGTCGGCATGCAGGGGGGCATGCAGCAGTCCCATGTCGATCAGCGGGCGGAGGTTCCCCACGTGCCCGACGTCGAAGCACTCGTGCTCGGGCTTGATGCCGAGACGGCGCATCGTCTCGAGGAGCGCGACGATCTCGTCGAATGGGTTGAGGAACACGCTCGAGAAGATGAACTCCTTGCGACGCTGCGAGAACTTCGCGTAGTTCATCGAACCCATGTTCACTGCGGCGACTTCGGGGCGACAGGCCTCGAGCGAGGCGATGCGCGTCTCCAACGGGACTCCGAGCGCCCCGGTGGAGAAATTGATGATCGCCGCATCGCCGACCTCTGAGCGGATCGCTCCGGTGATCGCGGCGAAATCCTCGACGGCATAGCTCGGCCGGCCGTCGGGCGAGCGTGCGTGGATGTGAATGTGGACGCCGCCTTCATCGACGATCCGCCGTGCCTCTGCGGCGTACTCCGCCGGGGTGTACGGGATCGCCGGGCATTGCGCTCGATCGGCCAGCGAGCCGGAGATCGAACAGGTCAGGATCACGGGATCGTCGATGGACATCGGGTCTCGGTTCGTTCGAAGAATGGACGACGGGACAGCGTGTTGACGCTGCGTCTGAACGTGTATAACAGTGACGGCCGTCGGGGCGGGCGCCCACCTGGCCCGACCCGCTCCTTCGGCTCCCGTTCAACGGCGAAGGGCCCGACGATCACGACCTCAGTCGACACCACCAGCGCTGTATTCGCGCACAACCTCGACGCGATGCGGGAGCGCCTGGCCGCACTGGAGACGGTCCTCGACGAGGTGCGCGGCGGAGGGGGCGACCGGTACGTCGAGCGCCACCACGCGCGGGGTAAGCTCCTGGCCCGCGAGCGGATCGAGCTGCTGCTGGACGAGGACACGTCGTTCCTGGAGCTGCAGCCGTTCATGGCGTGGGGAACGGAGTTCGTCGTCGGCGCGAGCGTGGTGACCGGGATCGGGACCGTCGAGGGGGTCCAGTGCGCCGTGCTCGCGCACGACCCCACGGTGCGGGGCGGGGCGTCGAACCCGTACACCCTGCGGAAGGTGCTGCGGATCGCTGAGATCGCCCGCGAGAACCGCCTCCCGTTGATCAACCTCGTGGAGTCCGGCGGCGCAGACCTGCCTACGCAGCTCGACATCTTCATCCCCGGGGGGCGGATGTTCCGCGACCTCACCCAGCTCTCCGCGATGGGGATCCCGACCGTCGCGATCGTCTTCGGGAACTCGACCGCCGGCGGCGCCTATGTCCCCGGGATGTGCGACTACACCGTCTTCGTGAAGGGTGCCGCCAAGGTGTTCCTCGGCGGACCGCCGCTGGTGCGGATGGCGACGGGCGAGGAGTCCGACGACGAGCAGCTCGGGGGCGCGGAGATGCACTCCCGGATCTCGGGGCTCTCGGATTTCCTGGCCGAGGACGAGCTCGACGCGCTGCGCATCGGCCGGGACGTCGTGCGGCGTCTGAACTGGCGCAAGCGCGGCCCGGGCCCGCGCGTCCCGGCCGCCGGCGTGGCCCTCCCTGACCGTGAGCCCGAGACGCTGCTGGGGATCGTCTCCGCCGACCTCAAGGTGCCGTTCGACACCCGCGAGCTGCTGCGCCACGTCGTCGATGGTTCGATCTACGACGAGTTCAAGCCGTCGTACGGGACGTCGCTGAGCACCGGCTGGGCGGAGATCCACGGGTATCCGGTCGGAATCCTGGCAAGCGTCCAAGGGGTGCTGTTCTCCGAGGAGGCGCAGAAGGCGGCGCAGTTCA
>WLOB01000093.1 GCA_009699505.1 Actinomycetota bacterium
CCGAGGCCGAGCCGGCGTTCCTGACCTCGCCCGCGCGCGGCCCGCTCGAGGCCCTCGGGAACCGCTTCGTCGAGGCCCCGCCGACGTTCTCGCCCGACCCGGAGATCGGCGCCGTCGCCGCCCTGGAGCGGGCCTCGGGCGGGGCCTGGCAGGCCGTCGCCGAGCCGACGCGGCGCGGCGGGGGATCGGCCGCCGTCGTGCGGCCCCGCCGCTGAGCGACGCGCGTCGTCCCGCCCCGGGGCCCGCCCGCGGGCTCGGGGCGGCGCGCCGCCCGCCGTGCGTATCCTCGGCGACCGATGCCCCCCGCCCGTCGCCGCCGCCCCGCCGCCAAGAAGATCGTCGAGACGCCGGTGGAGCAGGCGCCCGGCGAGACGCTAATCTGGACGGACGGCGCGTGCAAGGGCAACCCCGGCCCCGGCGGCTGGGGCGCGATCGTCGTGCCGCCCGCCGAGTCGGGCCTGGAGCCCGTCGAGCTCTCCGGCGGCGAGCCGCAGACGACGAACAACCGCATGGAGTACTCCGCGGCGCTCTTCGGCCTGCGGTCGCTTCCCGACGGCAGCACGGTCTGCATCGTCACCGACTCCCAGCTCATGCTGAACTCGATGACCCAGTGGATCGCGGGCTGGAAGCGCAAGGGCTGGAAGACGGCCGGCGGCGACCCCGTGAAGAACCAGGACCTCGTCAAGGCGCTCGACGAGGAGATCGGCCGGCACGCCGCCGTCCGCTGGCACTGGGTTCGCGGGCACGAGACCGGCGCGGAGCACGCCCACAAGGCGTTCAACGACCGCGCCGACCAGCTCGCCGTCGCCGCGGCGGCGGCGCAGGCCTAGCGGCGACGACCGCCGCCGGGCCGACCGTCCTCAGGCCGGGACGGTCACGGCCTGCAGCGCCTCGCGGCCGTCCCCGACGATGGGGTCGCCGTGGGCGAACAGCAGGTGCGCGAAGCGCTCGTCCAGGAGGCGCGTCGCCGCGAGGCGCAGGCCGCGTCGCACCGCGTCGGGGTCCTCGCCCAGGAGCCCGTCGGGCATGAAGCCCACGCGCCCGCCCTCGTTCAGGAAGCCGTCCGCGAACGACAGCGCGCCATCGCCCACGTCGATGCGCAGCGCCGTCTCCTCCGGCGTGATGGACCCGACCTCGAGCGCCGTGATGCCCGGGGCCACCTCGTCGCCGAACGCGAACGTCGACGGCGCCACGTCGAGGTCCGCGAACGTCGCGGTGCCCTTCTCGTGGACGTGGACGCTGCAGCCGAACGCGTCGACGATCGTCGGGACGTCCCGGACGTGGTGGCGGTTGGTCAGGACGATCCGCTCGGGGCGGACGATCCCCTCGAGGCCGTCGAGGCCCTCGTCGGGCAGCAGCGGGTCGATCAGCGTCGCCGAGGGGACGACGAGGTACGAGGACACGCGCTGCCCGATGTTCGGGTGCTGGGCGGTCCAGTGGACGATGCCGTCGGCGATCTCACGCATGGCCCTCGCCTACCCGGCGCCCGGGACGCGACACCGTGAGGCGCCCGTGAGACCGCGCTGGCCCCGGCCGACGGCCCCGCGTACGCTCGACGCGTGTCCCCCACGCGTCCCGTCCCCCGCACCCCGCGACCCCGCCCCCGGCCACGACGTGCCCGGCTCCGTCCCGGCCTGGCGGCCCTCGTCGCCGCGGCCGCGCTCGGCCTCCCCGCGTCGGCGTCCGCCGGGCCCCTGCTGCCCGCCGGCACGTTCGACCCCGCCGCGCCGTCGTCGTACTACCCCGAGCTGCTGGACACCGCGCTCAAGGGCTCGAACGCCATGCAGGGCTTCGCGTTCGACGAGGAGGCCCGGCAGATCTACGTGCTGCAGACGGTCACGGGCGAGAAGCCGCAGGGCAACCTCTGGCTCAACCGCCTGTCGTACTCCGGGAAGCTCCTGGACTCCATGAAGCTCGAGGGCTTCGGCCACGGCGTCTCGATGGGTCTGCACAACCACGGCGGCGCGGTCTGGCTCTTCGTGGAGTCGGCGTCGAAGTCGTCCGGCGGCGAGGACGGCAAGGGCAGCCGCGTGGCGCGCGTCGTCTACCACGGCGGCACCACGGTGCGGTCGGGCACGTCCGCCGCGCTCGACGTGACCCCGCCCGGGACGGCGGACAACGCGCCGCGGCCCACCGTCGACCCCGTGACGGGCCAGCTCGTCGTCCGCTACGGGGAGCGGGCGGGCGTGTGGGGCTTCAAGCGCGTCCCGATCGAGGACGCGATCGTCGGCCGCTGGGACCGCCTCGTGACCCTCGGCACGACGCCGACGAAGGGCGAGCCCCGGCCGGGCGACACGGACCAGGAGGTCGTCTCGCAGGGCTACGCGTTCGCCGGCGAGACCGCCTACCTCTACTACGGCGACTCCTACGACCACGTGGCGAAGCCCGGTGACGCGTACGTCCGGTTCGTCCCGATGCGCGCGAACAAGCTCGTCCGCGGCACCATCGGTGGCGTCAAGGTGCTGCCCGACATGCCGTTCCGCGAGCCCGAGGGGATCGCGGTGCAGGTCAACCCCGGTGGCCCGCCGCGCCTGGTGTTCGGCCTGGCCAGCGATCCGGTCACGTCGCCGGACCAGACGCGGCGCTACGCGAACTTCGCCTACCAGGAGGGGTTCCGCCCCGGTCCGGTCCCGGAGCCCGCGCCGGCGCCGGAGCCCGCCCCCGTCCCCGCGCCCGCCCCGCCGCCCGTCGCCGCCCCCGCCCCCGCCGCGGCGATCGTGCTGCGCGCGAAGCGGCTGAACCGCAACCGCGTCGTGCGCACGCGCCGGATCCCGATCAGCATCGGCGGGGCCGACGTGGCCGCCGAGGTCCGCGTCTACGCCACGCACGGCCGACGGCTGACCCGGATCTACCGGGCGACCCGCACGGTCCGCACCGCCCAGCGCACCGTCACGCTGCGGATCTCGAAGGGCCAGGCGCGCAGGCTGCGCCGGTCGAGCGGCCGCGTGCGGCTGACGATCAGCGCCCGCGTGGCCGGCCAGCCGACGAAGCGCCGCCACGTGACGATCCCGCGACGCCGCTGAACGCGGGCGGCGTCGGGCGGGCCGCGCCGTCGAGCGGCGCCGCCCCCGGGGCGCCGCGTCGGGGTCAGCCGCACCGTCCCGCGGCGCCGTCCCACGGCGCCGCCCGGTGCCGTGGGGCGGCGCCCTCAGTCGTCCTGCCCGCGCCGCCTGGGCGCACGACCCTCGGGCTGCAGCGGGCGGCGCAGGTCCTTCGGCGCCGGCTCGATGCCGCGCCGCGCCTCCTGCCCGGGCCGCAGCTGAAACACCTCGCCCCAGTGCGACAGCGTCATCACGGGCTCGTCGGCGTCCTCGTCGCCCTCGCCCGGCTCGCACGCGTCGAGGGAGTAGCAGGCCTCCGTCGGGGTGATCTCGACGCAGAGCCGCAGGCCGCGCCAGACGATCGGGAACGACAGCCGCGGCAGGCGCTCCGGCAGCCGCGGCGAGAAGTCCAGGCGGTCCCCGTGGTCGCGCAGGCCGCCGAAGCCCGAGGTGATCGCGGTGATCGCGCCCGCCAGGGACGCGATGTGCAGGCCGTTGGCGGAGTCGCCGCGCAGGTCGCGCAGGTCCGTGAGCGTCGCCTCGGCCAGGTAGTCGTGCGCCAGGTCGAGGTGGCCGACCTCGGCCGCGATCACGGCCTGGATGCCGGCCGACAGGGACGAGTCGCGGACCGTGATGCCCTCGTAGTACTCGAAGTCCCGGCGCTTCTGCTCCAGCGTGAACGCGTCGCCGCGCTTGAACAGCGCGAGCACGAGGTCCGCCTGCTTGACCACCTGGGTGCGGTAGAGCGCGAAGTACGGGTGCGACAGGAGCAGCGGGTAGTCCTCCGCCGGCGTCCCCTCGAAGTCCCACCGGGCGTGCTGCAGGAAGTCCTGGTCCTGCGGGTGCACGCCGAGGCGCTCGTCCCAGGGGACGTACATCGCGTGCGCGGCGGTCCGCCAGGTGGCGATCTCCTCGTCGTGGACGCGCAGCTCGCGCGCGACGTCGACGTGCCGCTCGGCGGCGTCGGCGGCCGCCAGGAGGTTCGACTGCGCCATGAGGTTCGTGTAGACGTTGTCGTCCACGAGCGCGGAGTACTCGTCCGGCCCCGTCACCCCGTCGATGCGGAACCGCCCGTCGTGGCCGTGGTGGCCCAGGCTCGACCACAGCCGCGCGGTCTCGACGAGCAGCTCGGCGCCGTGGTCGCGCTCGAACGCGCGGTCGTCCGTGGCCATCACGTAGCGCCGGACGGCGTCGGCGATCGCGGCGTTGACGTGGAACGCGGCCGTGCCGGCGGGCCAGTAGCCCGAGCACTCCTCGCCGTGGATCGTCCGCCACGGGAACGCCGCGCCCCGCAGGCCGAGCAGCCGCGCCCGCTCGCGCGCCTGCGGCAGCGTGTCGTGCCGCCAGCGCAGGGCGTGTCGCACGAGGTCGGGGCGGGCGTAGGTCAGGACGGGCAGGACGAACGCCTCCGTGTCCCAGAACGCGTGGCCGTCGTAGCCCGAGCCGGTCAGCCCCTTGCCCGGGATGGGCTGCGTCTCCGCGCGCGCCGCCGACTGCAGCATCTGGAACAGCGCGAAGCGCAGGCCCTGCTGCAGCTCGGGGTCGCCGTCGAGCTCGATGTCGGCGACGGTCCACCACGCGTCGAGGCTGCGCCGCTGCCGCGCCAGGAGGCCGTCGAAGCCCTCGGCCAGCGCGCTCTCGAGGCTCGCGTCGACCTGGTCGCGCAGCCACTCCACGGACTGCTGGGAGGACCAGTGGTACGAGAGGTACTTCGTCAGGACGAGCGGCTTGCCGGGCTCGAGCAGCGCGGAGACCGTGACCCGCCCGAGGTCCTCGTCGACCTGGGTGAGCGACTTGGGGTGGTCCTCGACCTCGATCTCGTGGTCCATGCCGACGGCCAGCGCGATGCGGCTGCGCCTGGTGCGGTGCGCGAGCACCACGCGGTGGTCGTGCTGCGTGGACAGGCAGGGCTCGAGCACGTTCTTCAGCTCGGACGCCGACCGCGGGTCGACGTTCGCGCGCTCCTGCGGCGCCTGGTTGGCCAGGAGGGCGGACTGCACCGCGACGCGCAGCGGCTCGCCGTCGTCGACCTCGATCTCGTAGCGGATGACCGCGACGCTGCGCTGCTCGAACGACACGAGCCGGCGCGAGCGCACCCGCACGGAGCGCCCGGCCTGCGAGGTCCACCGGAGCGTCCGGTCCAGCACCCCGGTGCGGAAGTCGAGGTGCCGCTCGTGCTCGTCGAGGCACCCGCGGTGGACGTCGAGCGGCTCGTCCTCCACGAGCAGCCGGATGATCTTGCCGTCCGTGACGTCGACGACCGCCTGCCCGTCCTCGGGGAAGCCGTAGCCGATCTCCCCGTACTCGAGGGGGTAGGACTCGTAGACGCCGCCGAGGTACGTGCCGCTGGCGCCGCGGGGCTCGCCCTCGTCGAGGTTGCCGCGCATGCCGAGGTGCCCGTTGGCCAGGGCGAAGACCGACTCGGTCTCGGCGATCAGGCCGAGGTCCAGGCGCTTCTCACGCACCCCCCACGGCTCGACCGGGAAGACGTCGTGGCCGATCATGCGAGCTCCCGCAGGTCGTCGACGACGAGCGTGGCGCCGTGCTCGCGCAGCGCGTCGGCGTGCCCGACCCGGTCCACGCCGACCACGAGGCCGAACCGCCCGTCGCGCCCGGCCTGCACCCCGGAGAGCGCGTCCTCGAAGACCGCCGCGTCCGCGGGCGCGACCCCGAGGTCCTCCGCGGCGGCCAGGAAGGTGTCCGGCGCCGGCTTGCCGCGCAGGCCGCGCGACGCCAGCGAGGTCCCGTCGACGATCGCGGCGAAGCGCCCCAGCGCGCCCGCCGCCTCGAGCACGTGGCGGGTGTTGGCGCTCGAGGAGACGACGGCGCACGGGACCCCCTCGGCGGCGAGGGCGTCGAGGAGGACGACCGTGCCGGGGTAGAGCTCGACGCCCTCCCGGTCGATGAGGGGGCCGACCAGGTCGTTCTTCGCTCGCGCGATGCCGCGCACGGACGGGACGTCCGCGCCGTCGTCCTCCGACCCCTCGGGCACCGCGATGCCGCGGGCCGCGAGGAACGCCCGCACGCCGTCCTCGCGCGGGAGCCCGTCGACGTGCGCCTCGTAGTCCGCGCGCGGGTCGAACGGGCGGAGGTCCTCGTCCGCGCCGTGCTCCGTCGCCGCCCGGGCCCGCAGGAACGCGTCGAACGCCTCCTTCCACGCGGCGGCGTGGATGCGCGCCGTGTCGGTCAGCACGCCGTCCATGTCGAACAGGCAGGCACGGACCCCGTCGGGCAGCTGCGTCATGTCCGGAGGCTGTCACACGCCCCGGCCGGGGCCGCGCGGTGCACGACGACGACCCGATCGACGCGGGCCGTTCCGGCCCCGGGAACGCCCGCTCCAAAGGCGTTCGTACGCCATATGCGCGCCGACGCGCCAACTGTTGGGCACCCGAACATCCCGCTGGTACCGTTCCGCAGTCGCGTAGGGCGCCCGAACTCCGGACGACCGCCGCCCTCCTCATGCTGACCACCGCCGCCCTGCCCACCGTCCAGTTCGTGATCGGGCTCCGCGAGGGGGTCGAGGCGTCCCTGATCGTCGGCATCATCGCCGCGTTCCTCGTCCAGGAGGGCCGGCGCGACGCGCTGCGCCACATGTGGATCGGGGTGGCCGCCGCGATCGCCGTCTGCGTCGCGATCGCCGGCGCCCTGCAGATCGTCGGCGAGAACCTGCCGCAGAAGCAGCAGGAGCAGCTCGAGACGGTCGTCGCCCTGATCGCCGTCGTGATGGTCACCGGCATGATCGTCTGGATGCGCCGCAACGCCCGGACGATGGGCCGCGAGCTGCGGGCCGGCACCGCCCGCGCGCTGGCCACGGGGTCCGCCTGGGGCCTCGTCGCGATGGCCTTCCTCGCCGTCTTCCGCGAGGGCGTCGAGACCGCCTTCTTCCTCCTGGCGACCTTCCAGTCCGAGTCGACGCAGATCTCCACGCTGTCCGCCTCGCTGGGCGCGCTGGTCGGCGTCGCGATCGCGGTCGTCATCGGCTGGGGGATCTACCGCGGCGGCGTGCGCCTGAACCTCGGGCGCTTCTTCCGCGTCACCGCCGTGTTCCTCGTGCTGATCGCCGCCGGGCTGCTGTCCAGCGCGATGCACACGGGCAACGCCGGCGGCTGGTTCACCTTCGGCCAGGAGCAGGTCTTCGACTTCTCCGCCGTCGTCAAGCCCGAGGCCGACTCCATCGTCAGCGGGCTGCTGACCGGCCTCTTCGGGCTGCAGCCCTTCCCGAACGTCGCCGAGGTGACCGTCTACGTCGCCTACGCCGTCCCGATGTTGCTCTTCGTCCTGTGGCCCGCGCGTCGCCCGAGCGTCGCGCCCCGCACCGAGTCCGAGGTCCCCGCATGACCCGTAGCACCGCCCCTCGCGGCGTCCGTTCACTGGCCCTGACCGCCGCGGTCGCCGCGTCCCTGGGCCTCGCGGCCTGCGGCTCCGACGACGGCGCCGAGAGCGGCGCGACGAACCTCCAGGTCGAGCTGACCGACGCCGGCTGCACGCCCGAGACGCTGAAGGCCCCGGCCGGCAAGGTCCGCTTCGAGGCCGTCAACAACGGCACGTCGAAGACCACCGAGGTCGAGCTGAAGAACGCCGACGGCATCATCCTCGGCGAGCGCGAGAACCTCACCCCGGGCCTCTCGGGCGACTTCTCGCTCCAGCTCGAGCCGGGCATGTACGACGTGTACTGCGCCGTGCCGGGCGACCTGGACCGCAAGTCCGGCAAGCTCGAGGTCACGGGCCAGAAGGCGGCGACGAAGAAGCCCGTCGACCCCGCGCTCACGGCGGCGGTGGCGGACTACAACGCCTACGTGCAGGACCAGTCCGAGCTCCTCGTCACCCGTACGAAGCGCTTCGCGAAGGCCCTGAAGGCCGGGCAGCTGCAGAAGGCGAAGGACCTCTTCGGGCCCGCACGCACGCCGTTCGAGCGCATCGAGCCGGTCGCCGAGGCCTTCGGCGACCTCGACCCCCGCATCGACGCCCGCGTGAACGACGTCGCGAAGGAGGACGAGTGGACCGGCTTCCACCGGATCGAGCAGATCCTGTGGACGAAGGACACCACGAAGGGCACGGAGGAGTTCGCCGACCGCCTCGTGGACGACGTGCAGGAGCTCGACCGCAAGATCCGCTCGATCGAGCTGCAGGCCGCCCAGCTGGCCAACGGCGCGGTGACCCTGCTCAACGAGGTCTCCGCCGGCAAGATCACCGGCGAGGAGGACCGCTACTCGCACACCGACCTCTCCGACTTCCAGGGCAACCTCGAGGGCTCGAAGAAGGCGTTCGACCTGCTGAAGCCGGCGCTCGTCGCGCGGAAGCAGCAGGCGCTGATCGACGAGATCGGGCCGCGCTTCGCGGACGTGCAGAAGGGGCTCGACGAGTACCGGCGGGACACGCCGCTGGGCTTCGCCCTCTACGACGAGCTGACGGACGAGGACCGCAAGACCTTCGCCCGGCAGATCAACGCCCTGGCGGACCCGCTGTCCCTCGTGGCCGGGAAGGTGCTGGAGTAGCCCCATGGCCGACCGCGACGACACCCGGACGGGCAGCACCGACGGACCCCGCCGGCGCGGGATGACGCGCCGCCGCGCGCTCCTGACCGGCGGTGGGGTCCTCGGCGGGCTCGTCGCCGCGGGCGGCGCGGGCTACGCGACCGGGCAGGCGGAGGCCGACGCGGGCGGCGGGGACGTCGTCCCCTTCCATGGGGAGCACCAGGCCGGCATCGCGACCCCGGCCCAGGACCGCATCGTCTTCGGGGCGTTCGACCTCTCGATCGAGACCGCGGCCGAGCTCGAGGAGCTCCTGCGGGAGTGGACGCGCGCCGCCGAGCTGATGTGCGCCGGGCGCCCCACCGGCACCGTCGCCGGGCACCCCGAGTCCCCGCCGGAGGACACGGGCGAGGCCGCCGGCCTGCCGCCGGCCCAGCTCACGATCACCTTCGGCATCGGCCCCGACGTCTTCGAGCGCGACGGGAAGGACCGCTTCGGCCTGCGGGCCCGGCGCCCCCGGGCCCTGCGGCCGCTGGGCGACCTGCCCGGCGACCAGCTCGACCCGGACCGCACGGGTGGCGACCTCTGCGTCCAGGCGTGCTCGAACGACCCCCAGGTCGCCTTCCACGCCGTCCGCAACCTGGCCCGCATCGGGTCCGGGCACGCCGCGCTGCGGTGGACGCAGCTCGGCTTCGGCCGGACGTCGTCGACGACCCGCTCGCAGGCCACCCCGCGCAACCTCATGGGGTTCAAGGACGGCACGAACAACCTGCGTGCCGAGGACACCGCGGGGATGGACCGGTTCGTCTGGGTCGGGCGCGAGGAGCCGCAGGCGTGGTTCCGCGGCGGCTCGTACCTCGTCGCCCGCCGGATCCGCATGTTCATCGAGACCTGGGACCGCGATCGCCTCGCCGACCAGGAGGCCGTCTTCGGCCGCACGAAGGTGACGGGCGCCCCGCTGACCGGGAAGGACGAGTTCGACGCGGTCGACCTCGACATCAAGGGCAGCGACGGCATCACGGTCATCCCGCCGGACGCGCACATCCGCCTGGCCTCCCCCGCCGTCAACGACGGGCAGCACCTCCTGCGCCGCGGCTACTCCTACACGGACGGCATCGACACCCGGACGGGCCAGCTCGACGCCGGCCTGTTCTTCGTCGCCTTCCAGCAGGACCCGCACCGCCAGTTCGTCGCGATCCAGCGCAAGCTCGGCGTCGGCGACGCCCTCATGGAGTACATCCAGCACACCGGCAGCGGCCTCTTCGCGGTGCCCCCGGGCATCCGGCCGGGCGGGTTCGTCGGCGAGGGCCTCTTCCGGCGCTGAGGCAGCGCCGGCCGGGGCGTCGACGCCCCGGTGGCGCGCCGCGGCCGTCGCTCCGGGCAGGTCCCCGGGGAGGCGCCCACCCTGGACATGATGGCGCCGGGCCGTGTCGGTTGTACCCGCCAAGGGTCGCGCGGCCCCGGCGGGGTCCCGGCCCGTATCCTGGGCGGCCATGTCGTCCTCGCCCCCCGGTCCAGCAGCTCCGGTCGCCGCGCGCCTGCGCGGCGTCGCGAGCTCGCCGGTACGCGAGATCCTGGCGCTGACGGAGAAGCCGGGCGTCCTCTCCTTCGCCGGCGGCCTGCCGGCCCCCGAGCTCTTCGACCAGGCGGGCATCGCCGCGGCGTTCGCCACCGCCCTCGAGCGCGGCAGCGCCGGCCGCTCGCTGCAGTACTCCACGACGGAGGGGGACCCCGAGCTGCGCCGCCGCGTCGCCGACCGCCTCAGCCTGCGCGGCCTGCCGACGGGCCCCGAGGACCTGCTCATCACGAGCGGCTCGCAGCAGGCGCTGACCCTCATCGCCACCGTCTTCCTCGAGCCGGGCGACCGGATCCTCGTCGAGGACCCCAGCTACCTGGCGGCGCTCCAGGCGTTCCAGCTCGCCGGGGCGGTGCCGATCCCGGTGCCCTGCGACGAGGACGGCATCGACCCCGCAGCCGTCGAGCGGCTCGTCGCCGAGCACCGGCCGAAGCTCCTCTACGTCGTCCCGACGTTCCACAACCCAACGGGCCGCACCCTGAGCGAGGCGCGGCGGGTCGAGCTCGCCGCGGTGCTCGAGCGCACGGGCCTCTGGGCGATCGAGGACGACCCGTACGGCGAGCTGCGCTACGCCGGCGAGCCGTCGACCCCGCTGGCCGCCATCCCCGGGGCCGCGGAGCGCACGCTGGCGCTCTCGACCCTGTCGAAGGTCGCCGCGCCGGGCCTCCGCATCGGCTGGGTGCGATGCCCCGCCGCGCTGCGCACGCCGCTGACGATCGCCAAGCAGGCCGCCGACCTGCACTCCTCGACCGTCGACCAGGCCGCGACCGCCCTGTGGCTCGCGCACGTCGACCTCGACGCGCACCTCGACCGGCTGCGCGAGGTCTACGGCGCGCGCCGGGACGCGATGCTCGAGCTGCTGCCGGAGACGCTGCCGGAGGGCTCGACGTTCAACCGGCCCGAGGGCGGCATGTTCGTCTGGGCCCGGCTGCCGGAGGGCCGCGACGCCACGGCGCTCCTGCCGCGGGCGATCGAGCGGCAGGTCGCCTACGTGCCCGGCGCGCCGTTCTACGCGACGACGCCGGACCCGCGGACGCTGCGGCTGTCGTTCACGACGCACAGCCCGGCCGAGATCCGCACGGGACTCGGCCGCCTGCGCGCGGCGCTGGCCTAGCCCGCGGCGCTCAGAGCGCCGGGAGCTGGTCCGGCCGCGCGGTCCGCACGAAGAGCGCCTGGCCCGGGTGCAGCCCCAGCTCGGCGGCGCGCCCGCGGGTGGTCTGCGCAGTGACGTGCTCCCCCGCCTCGTCGCGCAGCTCGACGCGGACCTCGAAGCCGAGGTGCACGACCCGCTCGATGACCACGGCGACGCCGTCGTCGATCCGGTCGAGCGACAGCACGAGGTCGTGCGGGCGGACGACCTCGCCGCGCAGGGTCGCGGTCGGCCCGAGGAACGACATCACGAACTCCGTCGCCGGCGTGTCGTAGAGCTCGCGGGGCGAGCCGACCTGCTCGATCCGGCCCTCGCTCATCACGGCGATCCGGTCGGCGACGTCCATCGCCTCCTCCTGGTCGTGCGTGACCAGGACGGTGGTGACGTGGACCTCGTCGTGCAGCCGGCGCAGCCAGGTGCGGAGGTCCTCGCGGACCTTCGCGTCCAGCGCGCCGAACGGCTCGTCGAGCAGCAGGACCTGCGGCTCGACCGCCAGGGCGCGCGCCAGGGCCATGCGCTGGCGCTGGCCGCCGGAGAGCTGCGACGGGTAGCGCCCCTGGTAGCCCGCCAGGCCGACGATCTCGAGCAGCTCGTCGACCCGGCTCGCGATCTCGTCCTTCGAGCGCTTGCGGATCTTCAGGCCGAAGGCGACGTTGTCGCGCACGGTCATGTGCTTGAACGCGGCGTAGTGCTGGAAGACGAACCCGATGCCGCGCTTCTGCGGCGAGGTGTGGGTGACGTCGTCGCCGGAGATGACGACGGCGCCGGAGTCCGGCACCTCGAGCCCGGCGATCACCCGCAGGAGCGTCGACTTTCCCGAGCCCGAGGGGCCCAGGAGCGCGGTCAGCGACCCGTCGGGGATCTCGATGGAGACGTCCCGCAGCGCGTGGAAGTCCCCGTAGTGCTTC
>WLOB01000094.1 GCA_009699505.1 Actinomycetota bacterium
GACGTCGTCGAGCTCCTGGACATCGACACCGACGCCGGCGACCCCAACTACCTCGCCGAGCGACGCCTGCGCAAAGCGCTGTCGGCCGCGGACGTCGAGCGGATCGCGTTCGACACCACCGCCGAGGCCCTGAACCTGCAGCTCCCCGCGGACGACCCCGAGCTGCAGGGCCGCGTCGACGTCGCGCTGCGGGGCGTGCTCGACGCGCTGGCCCGCCGCTACGGCAGCGACGACTGACCGCCCAAGCACCGCTTCGGCGGCCCCTGAGGAGGGACCGCGGGGCACCACTCGAGGCCGCCGCGCCCGAGACCTTCAGCACGCCGACAGCTGCCGCCTCACGCCGAACGTCGCCCGGCGTTGCGTTGCAGGAGGACCTGGCCCTGCTGATTGGATACGCCGCATGCGTCCGTCCCGACCCGTCCTCCTCACCGTCCCGCTGACCCTGGCGATCGCCGTCCCCGCCGGGGCCGCCGCGCCCTCCACACCCCGGAGCCTGCCCTCGTTGGGGGCCACGACCAGCCCGTTCGCCGTCACCGACGGCGGACGGGCCGTCGGCCTCAAGCGCGCCCTGCACCGGTCGCTGCCGCGCCGCGGCGCCTCGGTCGGCATCGCCTGCGCCGAGATCCCCGACCCGCTTCGCGGCACGTCCAGCGAGGTCAGCACAGCCACGACGGTCCGGCCGCGCGTCCGCCTGAGCATCCCGAAGGGCTACGACTTCTGCGTCGTCAAGGTCAAGGTGGCCCGCAAGACGCGCCGGGGGACGACGACCTCCACCCGAGCCACCGGGAACGTCGCGTTGAACGCCGCGGGGGCGGAGTACCTGCAGGAGCGCGAGCTCGCCGCCCTGATGAGCGCCGCGACGGATCTGGCGATCGGGGCGACCCCGGGCGAGCGGGCCCCGTCGTCCGCCCGGATCGCCGAGGCGCTGGACGGGACCCGCGTGCTCGGCCGGCGGCTGCGGGCCGTAAGCATCCCCGGCCCGGGAACCTCGGTGCCCCCGGGGACGCTCGGCGTATTCTTCGACGGCACCCGCACGTCGGTGACGGCGACGACGCAGGGCGGGCGCCGCCTGCACCTGGACTACGACCGGTCCACCCAGGAGGTCTCGACGAACGTGCTGCGGACGCTCAACGACACCACCGGCGACGACTTGCTGTCCGACATCGAGTCGTAGCCGACGGACGACGCACCGCAGGTCGCGGAAGGTCCGGGAACCGGGAGCGATCGGGGTGCTGCCGGTCGCACCGGTGCGTCACCGAAGCTGCGCTGCGATGCGATCGACGACCCACAGCCTCGCCGGGGGCGCTGCAGCAGGCGCGGCCGCCCTGGCGTGCCTGCCCCACAGCCCCCTGGCCGCCGCGGGGGCGATCACTTTCGGCACCGTCGTCGCCGGCGAGCTCCCCGACCTCGACGTCGCAGGGTCGCGGCTCAGTCGCGGCAGCCGCGCGCGGCACGCCCGCGGCCTGATGCGCACCCCCCTGCTGCTGCTCGCTATCCCCGCGGTGCTCCTGGGGCTCCTCACGCGGCTGCTGCTCAAGCCGCTGGGGCGCCTGGGTGCCCACCGAGGAGCCACGCACACCCTGGTGGGCCTCGTCGTCTTCACGATCATGATCCCGCCGGCGTACTTCGGTTGCGCGCTCGGACTGCTGCACGTCCTCCCCGCGTTGCACCCCGCCGCACACGAACCAGCCACCGACCTCGCCCGCTCGTTGGCCGGCCATGCACCGTCGGTCTTGGCGGTCCTGTCCCTCAGCACCCTCGCCGGCGTCGGAAGCCACCTGGCCTTGGACTGGCTGACCCCCTCCGGGATCCCCGCGGCGGCGCCCTTCAGCACCAGGCGCTACCACGCCCCCCTCACCGTGCGAACCGGGTCGATGGCCGAGCTGCCCATCACCGCTCTGATGCTGCTGCTCTGGGCGATCGTCGTCCTCAACGCCCTGGAGCGTTGACGGCCCCGGACCGCAAACCCCCCGACGTGGCGGATCCCGTATGCGCCTTCGGCGAACGTGCAACGCCGACGCTTTACGCTGCGGCGCATGCTGTGTGCTGATCCCCCTCTGTCCCTGCTTCGCTCACGTCTGCTCGCCTGGTCACTGAGCGCCGCGCTCCTGGCGTTCGCTGCGACCGCCGCGGCGCCCCAGACCGCATCCGCGGCGACGTACCACGTCTACGGCTGCAAGACCCCATCGGGCGCGCCGGCCCCCGTCTCCGGTTGGACCTCCAGCACCAATCTGCCGTCGGGCTACGGTGGCGGGTCGAACTCGTGCCCGAATGGCGGCGGCCTGCTGGCCTACCTCATGGGCGACATCAACCATCAGGTCGGCGAGGGCGTGACCTGGAACTTCCAGGCCCCCGAGCCGCTGCGCCTGGTCGACGCCACCATCTGGCGGACCGGCATGGCCAACGGCGGGGGCCCCAACGCCACCGCCCAGGCGTTCTGGACCTCCGGCCGTCCCGCGTTTGACTCCACCAACGTCTACGACCAGTGCACCTTCGCCTACGGCTGCGCCCGCATCGGCGACGCGACCTACGGCCGCACCGACGCCAACAAGACCGTCGTGCCGCCGCAGTTCCTCAGCGACCGGGCCATCATCTCCGCCAACGCGATCTGCGGCGGCTCCGCAGGGTCCACCTGCTACGCGACCGGGCCGGGCAACAAGGCCGAGGCCACCATCAACGCCTCGGACATCCGAGTCGACGATCCCTCCGCCCCCGTCGTGCGCTCGTCGTCGGGAACCCTCACTGCCGGCAGCGGCATCCTCGCCGGCACCGTCGGCGCGACCGTCCAGGCCTCCGACGACGGATCCGGCATCTACGTCGTGGGCGTCGAGATCGACGGCAAGACCGTCGCATCCGCCCCGTTCCCCAACGGTGGCCAGCGCTGCACCGCCCTCGACGCCGGCGACGGCACCCGCGGGTTCCTCTACGTCGACCCGTGCCCGACCACCGGAGCGACGTCGGTTGAGCTGGACACCCGGACCATTCCGGACGGCGTCCACAACGTCTCGCTCTACGTCGAAGACGCCGCGGGCAACCGCGCGCTGGTCAGCTCCGGCAGCACGATCGTCAAGAACAGCAACATCATCGGGCCGGGTGACCCGATCTCTCTCCGCGGCGAGCCCAACGGGTCGCCGATCACCGACCAGGGCCGCCTGACCGGCGCGTTCAAGGTCACACCGTCGAAGCGCTGCCGCTCCAAGAGCTACCGCCGCAAGCACAAGGTCAGCTGCTCCCCGCGCCGCTCGATCGTCCGCCGCTCCTACGCGGCGAAGGGCAACAGCACGATCAGTGGCCGCCTCCGCACCCCCGACGGGGCCGCGATCGCCAACGCCCGCATCAGCATCGTCGCCACGCCGCGCAACGGCGGTGGCGCGCCCCGCGAGGTCGCAACCGCCACCACCTCCGCCACCGGCCTCTGGACCGCCCAGGTGCCGCGCACGTTCTCGTCGGTCCTGACGGTCAAGTGGGTCGCCCGCACCAAGGACACGCTGCCGGCCGTCACCCGCGACCTGCAGCACCGCATCGGGTCGCGCACGTCGCTGCGCATCACCCCCAAGCGCACCCGGCGCGGCAAGTCGGTGCGCATCAGCGGCACCCTCTTCTCGCCCGAGGGCAACCGCAGCGGCGTCCCGGTCTCCGTCGAGGTGCGCTACCGCGGGCGCTGGCGTCCGTTTGCGACCACCCGCACCAACGACAGCGGCCGCTGGAGCACCCGCTACCGCTTCAGCCGTCGCGCCGACCGCGGCACCTACCGGATGCGCGCGAAGCCCGCCCGCGCGACCGGCTACGCCTACGAGACCGGTTCCAGCAACGTCCGAGGCGTCCGCGTGCGGTAGGCCTCGACCGCGCGCAGCGCTGTCCGTCACCCCGACCTTCGGGGTGACGGACAGCTCGCATCCTTAGACCCGACGGCACCTGCCTCGCTAGGTTCGAGGCTCCCCCATCAAGCATCACCCAGGAGCCCCCATGCGTTCGGGCATCACCCGTCCCGCCGTCCTGTCGTCGCTGGCGATCTGCAGCGTCGCGCTCATCGCCGCGCCCCATGCCGACGCCGCACGCCGCGCGAAGGTCCGTACCTGCGACAGCACCGTTCAGCGCGTTCAGCAGCGCGGAGCGCAGCCGCTGGTCCTGCACGCCGCCACCAAGATCACCTCCCGCGGGCGCAGCTGCGACCCGACGCGCCGCACGATCAACGCCATGCTTCAACGCGTCGGCGGATCGAGCGCGACACCACCCGCCGTCTGCTGCACCACCAGCTGGTACGCCGACGACCGCGACTACTGGACGAAGACGGGCTGGGCCGTCCGGCACGCGGCCGGGAACCCCGCCGACAACAACGGGCAGCGCTGGTGGATCACCAAGGGCAAGACCAGCATCCGCTTCACCCGCTGGATGTGAGCCCCGCGGGCACCGACGCGACCACCGCAGGTCCCCGATGAGCTCGACGGCGACCGAGCGCTTCCGCGTCCTGGTCGAGGAGGGTCACTGGGCAATCGCCCAGCGGCTCCTCGATCACCTCCACGTCGACCGGATGATCGTCATTGACCGGGCACGCGCGGCCGCGGTCCCGCAACACGCCGCCGCGCGAACCGCAGCGGCGCACGCCCTGCTGGCCGACATCACCCGCGCCGGCCACGACGTCCCGGCCGATCCTGCCGCCGAGCTCGTCGCCGCGGTCACCCGCCGGGAACTCGACCAGCTCCCGGCGCTCCTTGCAGCGCTGCGCATCCCCTACGGCCAACGCCTCAGCCCGACTCCGCCGGAGCCACAGCCACCACCTCGCCAACGCGACCACCCGCCGGCGAGCCCACGCGCCACGAGCCCGCCGGGGACGCCTCGCCTCGCTGCGCCGGCCGAATGCCTCGCCGAGCAGGTCGTCGTCGCCATCGCCCCACCGCGGCCGCCCGCAGACGCACCGCTCGGACCCCACAGTGGCCACCAGACGACCGCCCTACGCGCAGACGGGAGCCTCCTGGAGCTCCCCGCCCGCTTCGAGGACCCTGACGACCGCGCGCGCATCCGGACGCAGTGCGCCACAGGAGATCTGTGCTGCCCGGTGGTCGACTGCGCAGCGCCCGCCCTCGTGCTTCGCGCCGGTACGCAGGTCCGACCCCACTTCGCGCACCGTCCACGAACCGGGGTCCGTCACGACCCCACCGAGGCGTGGGCCCTGCGCGCGCTCGCGCTGCTGCAACACGCCGAGGAGCGCGACCCGCACGACGGCGATCGGCCCGGGGGAGGGGCCGCCCCTCGCGGCGCGGTGCGTCTTCTGGGGCCCACCGGGCGGCCCTCCAGCGTGGCCGGCGCGGAGCTCGTCCTGATCGCCACCAGCCACCTGCGCTTCGCGCACCGCGCGCGCCTGGCCGACGGCAGGTGGGTGGATCTCGTCGAGCTCCCCGACGCCCTGCGCGACACCCCGACGATCCGGGCGGTCGACCACGACACGACCACCGTCTGGTGGGTCAGCGCGGCCGCACCGCGTCGCTTGCGTCGTGGGCTGCACCTCGACGACCTCGAGCGCCTGCGTACCGCGCTACGAAACCGCTGACCCCGGCCGAGCGGCGCGGCGCCACCCCCCGGTCCGCTGGGGGCCCCGCGCCGACCGTGTACGCCCAACCCGGTCCCCCGGTACGGTTAGGCCGTCCCACCAGGACAGGCCCTTGCCGGGGCCAGCAACCAGGGCTTTCCGCCCTGCAATCGCCTCGACGTAGCGTGTGTGGTCCCCCAATGCCGAACGACGACGATCTCTTCACGAGCGGGCCGCCGAACCGGCGGCACACCGCGCCGACCCCGCGACCCGCACCTGACGTCGACGACTGGCTGGTCGAGGCGGCCCCAACCCCGGGGGCCAGCAACTCACCGGAGCCCGACGATCTCGACGACGACATCTTCGTCATCGACCGCGAGGGCTCACCGGCCGTCGACCGCATCGCCCCGCCGCCCACCGCATCCGCCGCGCGGCAGCCCACCGACGACACCTTCATCGAGTGGCCCGTCGCCGACGAGCCCGACGATCTCTTCGGCGCCGCTCGCCCCGCCGGGCCGCCCCCGGCCGCCGCCGACGACATCTTCCTCACCGGCGATCCGGGCGAGCCCGACCGCAAGTCCCGCCGCAGCCCACTGGGAGGCCTCCGTCGCGCTGCGGCGTCGGTCAGCGCCAGCGCGGCCGCCGCCGGCCACGCCCGTCGCGAACGTCCCCGGACCGCCCGACGCTCCACGACGTCGCAAGCGACAAGCGGGCCCCGCCTGCCGAAGCTGCAGCTGCCCGCGATGCCGGACCTCTCGAGGTTCCGCAGGGACCCCGACGAGCCCGCCCCGCCGGTCGACGTCCGGCGCCGCATCGCCGTCTCGGCGGTCTGCATCGTCGTCGCCCTCGTCGTCCTGACCATCATCGGCAGCGCCCGCAAGGACGAGGCCCCCACGGAGGTGCGCAGCGAGCGCAAGGCGGCGCAGCTGGTCTCCGCACCCAGCCCCGCGGAGGTGCGCCGCCAGCAGCAGCTCAAGGCGATGGGCGCCGCCGCCGATCGCGGCGACTACGACGCAGCGATCACCGCCGCCCGCGAGCTCCGCGACGCCGCGAGCGTTACGAAGTACCAGGTCGCCGCCGCGACGATCATGGTCCGCCGAGCCCGCACCGCCGCCAACCGCGGAGACCTGCCGCTGGCGACCTCGCGCCTTGAGCGCGCCGTCGACCGCTACGGCCGCGCGCCCGGCGGCGACGCCGTGCGCGATCGGATCAAGGACATCGCCGCTGCCCGCAAGGCTGACGCGCGCAAGCGCGCGGCCGCCGAACGTCGGCGACGCATCGCCGCGCGCCGCCGCGCCGCGGCCAACCGCCGCGCCGCCGCGAACCGTCGCCGCGTCGCTCCCGCGCCCGCCCCAACACGACGCGTCAACCCGACACCCGCACCCGCCCCGGCGCCCGCCCCGGCGCCCGCGCCGAAGCCCGCGCCCGCACCCCGGCCGGCCCCGCCCTCCGGCGGCGGTGGCGGTGGCGGTGGTGGCACGGGCGAGTTCTTCTGAGCCCCGCGCCCCGCGCCTGTCGCACCCGCCTTCCGAAGCAACGCGCGCTGCGGATCCCTCCAGCGCGCAGTCCCCCGAGGTCCCCCATGAGCCAGCAGTCCCCCACCCGTCAACCCGGCACCGGCCCCGTTCCCGGGACCAGCGCCCTGACCTACCCCCGCGCGGCCGCCATCAGCGCCCTGACGCTGGGAGCAATCGCCGCCAGCGCCGCGCTCGCGCCGACCGCCGACGCCGGCCAGTTCGTGCACCGCTACTGCAACGGCACGACCACCCAGAACGGGTGGGCGGTCTACGCCACCGGCCCGGGCACGACAACCCAGGGCGCCTGCGCCCTGCAGGCCCGCTTGGTCGCCGGCGACGGATCGAACACCATGTGGGGCCCCGGCTCGGTGGCCTCGATCCGGTGGGAGGCACCCGACAACACCTCGATCGTCCAGTGGAACCCCGACATCCTCTACGGCTACTCGCGCTGGAGCGCCGACACCGGCGACATGGTGCTGCGCGTCGGAGACACCGGTGGATCCCCCGCCTACAGCTGCAAGAACGACGAGTGCGCGCGCAACATCCGCGGCCCGCTCGGCGTGTTCCCCGGCGCAACCGTCGTGCAGGCCTCCATCACCTGCACCCCCGCCAGCTTCCAGAACTGCCGCTCCGGCGCATCGCTGCTGGACAACGGCGGCACCGTCGTGCTCAACGACCCCAGCCTGCCGACCGGCGGCACCCCGACGGGCAATCTGCTGGACGGCGCCAGCCCCCGCACCCCCCTGCGCGGCGAAGCGACCATCGCCCTGGGCGTCGACGACCAAGGCTCCGGCGTTGCGATGACGACCCTCAACATCGACGGCATCGCAACGTCCACCTCAGCCAACAGCGACTGCGAAGCACAGCCGGCGTTTCGGAAGGTCCCCTGCTCGCTGCACTACGACGGCCGGATGAACGTCGACACCAGCAAGCTGCCCGACGGCGAGCACTCCTACGAGGTCGTCGCCACCGACGCGTCGGGCAACAACGCCTCGCTTCGCTCGGGCAAATTCTACGTCGCCAACAGCCCCGTCGGCCCCGGGTCCCCCGAGGTGCTACGCGGCGGCCTGACCGCCCCGGCCGGCACCGACACCGCCAAGCTGACGGCCAGCTTCCCCGCAACGCGCTACCGCGCTCCGAAGGCCTGCAAGAGCAAGAGCTACCGCCGACGGCACAAGGTCCGCTGCACCAGCCGCGGCGCCACGAACACCTACAAGGGCACCTGGTCGGCCAAGACCAGCTCCACCCTCACCGGCCGCCTGACCAACACCGCCACCAAGGGCACCATCGCCGGCGCCCCGCTGACGATCACCGGCGTGGTGGACCGCGGCAACGCCGCCCCGATCGAGCTGGCCGCCACGACGAACGAGAACGGCCGCTTCAGCGTTGCACTGCCGAAGTCCGCCGGCACGCGCAAGTGGATCGTCCGCTACCGCGCCCGCGAGTACGACGCCGTCTCGGCCGCCAACGCGGGCGCACAGACCGTCATCCGCGCCAAGTCGCGCCTCTACGTCAGCCGCCGCACCGTCCGGCCCGGCGCACGACTGCGCTTCACCGGCCGCCTCGCCGACCGAACGCCCGGCGTTCCCGTCGTGCTGCAGGTGCACTACCGCGGCAAGTGGCGCGTCTTCGAGACCACCAGCAGCCTCGACGGCGGCACGTTCTCCGCCAGCTACCGCTTCTCGCGCCGCGGCAGCCAGGGCACCTACCGCTTCCGCGCCCGCGTGCGGCCCACCGGCGGCACGAACTACTCGAACGTCGCCGGCTACTCCAACAGCCGCACCGTCCGCGTGCGCTAGCCGTCCGGCGCGATCCCGTGGCCCTCTTCCGTCGCCAGAACGCCCGCCAGCCGGCCTCGACGCCGGCGGGGGGCACACCGCCGCCTCTGCCTCCCGGCTGGGAGAGCTCGCCACCTGACCGGTGGCCGCTGATCCCCCGAGAGGGGTCGGCCTCAGATCCCCTCGCGCTCGGCTGGGGAGTCCACTCCACACCAACGCGCTGGGACCCCGCCGGGGAGGACCCCGGCGTCCTGCTCATCACCGGGCCCGCCGGGTCGGGCAAGACGACCCTCGCCCGCCTGCTCTGCGACCAGGCGGTGTGCCACAACCTCGCCGTGCTCGTCCTGCACGCCGACCACCGCCACTACCCCGGCCACCACAACCTGCGCGGCCAAGACCTCGACCTCGCCCGGACCCTGCAGCAGACCGTCCAACCCGGACGCTGCGTCGTCGTGGACCTGCACCCCGACAGTCACGCCACCGAGCCGTGGCCCCGCCACGGGCCGCCGCCCAACCTCGATCGGGTCGCCCAAGCGGTCTCCGCGCTGGGTGCCCAGCTGATCGGCGACGCCATCCCCGCGATCGTCGTCGTCGACGGGGACTACGCGGTCAGCGAGCTCGCCGCCACCTTGCCCACGCTGAGCGAGCTCGGCGTCTGGATCGTCGCGGCCGTCCAGCAACCCGACCGCCACAGCGGCACCCTCAGCGGCCTGCGTCCGCAGCTGGCGATGCTCGCGCCCAACGCCGCGCGAGCAGATGCCGCCGGCGAGCTCTGCCCAGCCTGGGCGATCGAGCAGGTCGGCGCGGTCCCCGGCGGCCGCGGCCGCGGCGTGCAGATCACCGACCAGACCCGGGCGATCGCCCGGTTCGTGATCCCCGACGACGGCGAATGGGTCAACGCCGGCGGGTTCGTCGGCCAGCGCATCCGCCGCAGCGTCGCCATCGACGCCCGCAACCCCGGCACCGCCGAGGACGCCTCCCTATGACCGCCGCACCGACCCTCGCCGAGGGGCACTAGGTGGCAGGCCCGGCCGCAGCGCTCGCGCCAATCCTCAAGAGCCTCGCCAAGCAGCAGGCGATGTCGGCGCTCGCGCGCCGCGGCAACAAGGACGGCGGCGGGGGAGGGGGCTTCAAGGTCATCCTCTTCGTGCCGTTGGCGCTGCTGATGGCCATCGTCGTCGCGCTGGGCTCCTGCGGCCAAGCGGTCAACTGCGACCCCGGGTCAGGATCCAGCCCCGACGGCGGACCGGTCCCCGGCTCCTGGGACGGCCCCGGATCACTCGGTGGCGTCCTGGGCACCGGGGTCTCCCCGGCCGAGCTGCGCAAGGCACGCGTCACGCCCGCCAGCGGGCCGAAGGTCACCGCCGGCGAGTACCGCTCCACCGCCTACGCCCCGGTCGCCGGCGGCGTCAACTGCGACACCGCCGGAAAGTGCACGCACACGTCGTCGGGGATCCGCGTCGACCAAGGGCAGGCGAAGAAGTACCTGATCGCGTCCAACCCGCGGCTGCTGCAGTACGGCAACCTCGTCTACATCTGGCCCAACCCGTACTCGTGGAAGGGGCCGTTCGTCGTCGCGGACACCGGCGGGGACTTCCAGGGCGTCGGACGCCTCGACTTCTACACCTTCGAGCCCGGCTCCCTCTCCAAAGCGCTGGCTTGGGGCAACCAGAAGATGGTCAAGGTCTCGCGCAAGCCGATCGTCTCCGGCGGGCCCACCGAAGCCGACCGCTCCGACGGCGGCACCGTCACGGCCCAGAGCACCTCGGGCGACGCCGAACCCGGCGGCGACCCGCAGAAGATGCTGCGGCCCTCAGCCACCGGCCAGTTCACCTCCCCGTTCGGGCCGCGCTGGGGCCGCCTGCACGCCGGCGTGGACATCGGCATCCCCGTCGGCACCCCGATCGTCGCGGTCCTCGACGGCAAGGTCGTCCAAGCCGGGCCGCTGGGCGGATACGGCAACTACCTCTGCATCGCCCACGCCGGCAACCTCACGACCTGCAACGGCCACCTCTCGCAGATCCTGGCCAAGAACGGCAAGACGGTCAAGCGCGGCCAGAAGGTCGCCCTGAGCGGCAACACCGGCGCCAGCACCGGCCCGCACCTGCACTTCGAGGTCCGGATCGGCCAGACCGCCAGCGCCCCGCCGGTCAACCCCGCCCCCTACCTCAGCGGCGCCCAGACCGTCGACCCCGGCGCAACGCCCGCCGCCGCCGACGGCGGCGAGGAGGAGGGCGGCAACAGCCAGTGCGTCTGCCGCGTCAACGAGGCGCAGACGATCAACGCCAGCAACCCGTCCGGGCCCGCCGGTGCGCTTCCCGCCAGCGTCCCGGCGCCCTACCGCGAGCTCTTCGTCCGCGCCGCCCAAGCTGCCGACATCGACCCCGCGCTCCTGGCGTCGATCTTCTACTACGGCGAGAACGCCAAGAACTGGCCGAACCCCAAGGGCCCGTGGAAGTCCTCAAACAAGGGCGCCCAAGGGCCATTTCAGTTCCTCCCATCGACCTGGCGCAGCTACGCGCGCGACGGCAACAACGACGGCAAGAAGGACATCCAGAACCTCGAGGACGCCGCCTTCGGCGCCGCCGCCTACCTCGCTGCCAGCGGCGGCAAGAAGGGCGCCAGCGAAACGGACATCCGCAAAGCGATCCGCGCCTACAACCCCGTCGAGTGGTACGTCAACCTCGTCTACAACGGCATCCGCGACCTGCAGGGCAACGCCAGCGACGAGGCGGCCACGGCGGACTCGGCTGACCCCAACTGCGGCGGCGGAGAGGGCTCCGTCGAGGTCGGCACCGCCGCCGCCAACGGCTGGGACCTCGAGGGCGACCACGCGATGGTCAGCTACAACCAAGGCGATCCGAAGTGGGCAGGCAAGCCCTACGGGTCCTCGACGATCGGGCCCGCCGGATGCGGCCCCACATCGGTGGCGATGGTGCTGGCGACGTTGACCAAGCGCGGGTTCACGCCCGAGTCCATCGCCCGGCGCTACAGGCGCTTCTACGTCCCCGGGGCCGGCTCGTCCTGGGGCCTCTTCACGACCGCATTCCAGGAGAACGGCCTCACCAGCCGGAACCTCGGGACCAACATCGAGGGGCTCCGCGACACCATCCGCAAGGGCGGGCTGGGCATCATCAGCGTCGACCCCGGCCACTTCACCGGCGCCGGGCACATCATGGTCATCCGCGGGATGAA
>WLOB01000095.1 GCA_009699505.1 Actinomycetota bacterium
GACGACCGGCCGCGGCGGCCGGGGCGAGGAGCCCGGGGCCGTCCCGCGTCCCGCGCTCGAGGACCTCGAGGAGGCGCCCGAGCCCGGCACGGCGTACCTCGTCGGTGCGGGCCCCGGCGACCCGGGCCTCATGACCGCCCGGGCGCTCGAGGTCATCGCGTCGGCCGATGTCGTCCTCTACGACCAGCTCATCCCGGCGACCGCGCTGGACGGCGTGCGGCCCGACGCGCTGCTGCTCGACGTCGGCAAGCGCGGCGGCGGCAAGCAGGTGCCGCAGGCCGAGACGGAGGACCTGCTCCTCGGGCACGTCCTGGCCGGCCGGTCCGTCGCACGCGTGAAGGGCGGCGACCCGTTCGTCTTCGGGCGCGGGGGCGAGGAGGCCCAGCGCCTGCGCGCCCGCGGCGTCCCGTACGAGGTCGTCCCGGGCGTGACCGCCGGCATCGCCGGCCCCGCCTACGCGGGCATCCCGGTCACGCACCGCGAGCACGCCGCCGGCGTCGCGTTCGTCACGGGCCACGAGGACCCGAGGAAGCCCGAGTCGTCCATCGACTGGGAGGGCCTCGCGCGGTTCCCCGGCACCCTCGTCTTCTACATGGGCGTCCGCCGGCTGCCCGCGATCGCCGCGTCGCTCATGGGCGCCGGGCGGCCCGCGGACCAGCCCGCGGCCGTCGTGCAGTCGGGCACGGTCGGCGCGCAGCGCGTCGTCACCGGCACCCTGTCGACGATCGCCGACGTCGCCGCCGAGGCCGGCATCAAGGCCCCGGCGGTCACCGTCGTCGGCGGCGTGGCGGGGCTGCGCGACGAGCTGCGCTGGTTCGAGGACCGGCCGCTCTTCGGCCGCACGGTCGCGGTCACCCGCGCGCGGGCCCAGGCCTCTGGCCTCGCGCGGCGTCTGCGGGCGCTGGGGGCGGAGGTCGTCGAGACGCCGACGATCCGCACCCGGTCGCTCGGCGCCGAGATCCCGGACCTCGTCGACGTCGACGTCCTGGCGCTCACCTCGCCCAACGGCGTGCGCGAGTTCGTCGAGGCGCTCCTGCGCTCCGGCCGCGACGCGCGCTCGCTGTACGGCACCATGATCGCCGCCGTCGGTCCCGGCACCGCCCGGGCGCTCAAGGGGCACGGGATCGTCGCGGACGTCGTCCCCGAGACCTACACGGGCGAGGCGCTCGCGGCGCTCATCACGGGCGGACCGGCGCCCTCGGGCCAGGCCCCGGCGACGGGCGCGCAGGTCGACCCGGTCGGTGCCCGCATCGACGGCGCCCCGCCGCGCAGGCCCCGCCGCGCGCTGCTGGTCCGCGCCGCCACCGCCGGCGACGCGCTCCCCGACGGCCTGCGCGCCGCGGGCATCGAGGTCACGGACCTCGCGGTCTACGAGACCGTGGCCGAGCCCCTGTCCGAGGCCGCCCTCGAGGCCCTGCGCTCCGTCGACTACGTCACCTTCACCTCGGCGTCGACGGCGGGCTTCCTCGCCCAGGCCGGTGACGTCGCCGACGCGGACGCGGTCGCCCCGCACGGCCGCCTGCCGGTCGGCCCGGACACCCGCGCGGTCTCGATCGGCCCGGTCACCACGGCGGCCCTGGCCGAGCTCGGCGCGACCCCGGCGGTCGAGGCGCAGGAGGCCACCATCGACGGCCTGATCGACGCCCTGGTCCGCGACGCGGGGACGCGCGAGGACTAGGGGCGGCGGCCGGCGGCGCGCGAGGGCCGGGGCCGTTCGTCCCCGGTGCGCGCACCGGCGGGGCCGCCGGCGGTGCGCGTGCACCGGAGACGAGGTGGCCGAGCCGGGGTCAGGCGTGCACCGGGGGCGGCTCGACCGGCACGGGTGCCCCGTCCGCGTCGCCTGCGCCCACCCGCGAGAGCAGGGCGCCGGCGACCAGCACCAGGGCGGTCACGACGAACACCGCGCGCATGCCGAACGCGCCCGCGACGACGCCGCCCAGGACCGGGCCCAGCACCTGCCCGACGTACTGCGCCGACACGGAGAGGCCGAGGACCCGGCCGACGACGGCGTCCGGCACGGCGTGGCGGATCGCGGCCGTGATCGACGGCAGCAGCCCGCCGAGGAAGACCCCGGCGCCGAAGCGCAGGACGACGAGCTGCCAGACCTCCTGCGCGGCCGACTGCAACGCCAGCATCACGGCGGCGCCGAGGAGCGCCGCGGTGATGACCCGGGAGTGGCCGACCCGGTCGGCCAGCCGCCCCAGCCGCGGCGCGGACGCGATGCTCCCGAGCGCCCCGACCGCCATCACGACCCCCGACAGCGCCGCGACGTGCGGGGTCCCCGGGGCCAGCTCGCCGACGAAGACGGTGACGATCGGCTCGAGCGACATCGTCGCGAACATGAGCAGGCTCGCGGTGCCGAGCAGCACGGCCACCCGTCGGGGCCGCGGCCCCCAGGACCCCTGCTCGACGGGCGTCGAGGGACCGGCGGACCGCCGCGCCGCGCGGGCCGGCCGCTCCTCGCGGATGCCGAAGGCCGTGGCCAGGAACGCGAGGAAGATCACCCCGCCCGCGACGAGGAACGACGCGCGCACGCCGACGAGGCCCGGCGCCACGCCGCCGACGAGCGGGCCGACGACGCTGCCCGCCATCACCCCGATCGACAGGACGCCGAGCGCCCAGGCGCTGTGCTCGCGCGGGGTCTGCGCGGCGACCAGGATCGTCGAGCCCGACGCGTAGCCGCCGAGCAGGCCGGTCAGCAGCCGCAGCAGCACGAGCTGCTCGACGCTCTGCGCCAGGCCCGTCAGCGCCATCGCGACGGCCATCCCCAGGCTCGCCCGGACCAGCATCGGCTTCCGGCCGAAGCGGTCGCCGAGCCGGCCCCACAGCGGGGCGGTCAGCGCGGCGGTCAGGAAGGTCGCCGCGTACGCGATCCCGGACCACCGCACGACCGACGCGTGCCCGTCGGCCCCCAGCCGCTCGACGTAGAGCGGCAGGTACGGCAGCAGCATCGTCATCGCGACGATCGTGGTGAACGACCCGACGAGACAGACGGCGAGGTTCCGCCGCCAGTGCTCCGACCCGATCGATCCGCTCATGGGGCGGACGGTATCACGTACAAACGTGCGGAATACCGATCAAGGGCCGGTCGGCAAGTCGGGCGGCCGCGACGTGGAACGCGCCGGACGCGCACGTGCACCCTGCGACGGATGCAGCCGGCGCTTCATGATGCGGCTCAGGAAGATCTCCAGGGAGGATGTGCGTTGCTCCGGGCGCATCGCTCCTGCTCGTCGGCCCGGGTGCGTCGGCCCCCCCCCGGCCCGCAACGGCCCCGCCGAACCGCCCCCGCGAGGCCCGGTCGCCCGCGTGGGCGTGCCACCATCGGTCCATGACCGGACCGATCCCGAACGCCGCGCTCCTCGACCCGCCGCCGATGACCGCCGAGCGCTTCGCCGCGATCGAGCGCGACGTCGCCCGGGTCCTGCAGACGGAGCAGGACGTCGTCGTCCTGCAGGCCGAGGCCATCCTCGCCCTCGAGGCCGTCGCCCGTGGGCTCGGCGGCGCGGGGACGACCTGCCTCAACGTCATCACCGGGCCGTACGGCGCGCACTTCGGGGAGTGGCTCGCCGCGGGCGGCGCCGAGGTCGTCGACCTCGAGATCCCGCTCGAGCGGGCGGTCCGTGCGGACGAGATCGAGGCGGTGCTCGCCGAGCGGCCGGAGATCTCCGTGCTCTCGATCGTCCACGCCGAGGTCGCGACGGGGACCGTCAACCCGATGGCCGAGGTCGCGGAGGTCGCGCGTCGGCACGACGTCCTGACCGTCGTCGACGCCGTCGCCTCCGTCGGCGGGCACGCGCTCGGGATCGACGAGCTCGGCCTCGACGTCGTGATGGTCGGCCCGCAGAAGGCGCTCGGCGGCCCGGCGGGGATCTCCGCCGTCACCGTCAGCGACCGCGCGTGGGCCGCCCTCGCCGCGGCGCCGAACCCGTGGCGCGGGTCGATCCTGTCGCTCCTGGACTGGAAGGAGCGGTGGATCGACGCCGACCGCACCCAGATCCCGGGCACCCCCGCCGTCCTCGAGCTGCTCGCGCTCGAGGCGGCCTGCGCCCGCGTCCTGGCCGAGGGCCTCGACGCGGGGCTCGCCCGGCACGCCCGCATCTCGGCGGCCTGCCGGGCCGGGGTCCGCGGCCTCGGCGCGCAGCCGTGGGTCGACGAGGACGACCAGGCCTGCCGGCTGACGACCGCCGTCCGGCTGCCCGACGGCGTCGACCGGGCGGCGCTCGTCGACCGGGCGCGCGAGGCCTACGGCGTCGTCCTCACCCCCGGCGGCGGGGACCTGCGCGACGTGATGGTGCGCATCGACCACATGGGCCCGGCCGCCGAGCCGCGCACCGCGCTGGCGGGCGTCGCGGCGCTGGGTGCCGCGCTGACCGACCTCGGCTCCCCGTGCGACGTCGGCGCCGGGGTGCGGGCGACGATCGACGCGCTCGCGGGCTGAGGCGGTCCACCGGGTGTGACGGGCCCACGGACCGGGACACGTCCTCGCACGGCCCGCAGGGCGCGGGCCGGTTGCCGACCACGCCACCCCGGTTTTGTCCTCGGTCCCTCGGGTAGCCATCCGGCGACACCCCAAGCACCACCCAGGAGGACCCATGTCCAACGAGCTGCAGGGCAAGAAGATCGCCATCCTCGCCGCCGACGGCGTCGAGCAGGTCGAGCTCGAGTCGCCGCGCGACGCGGTGCAGGCGGCGGGCGCGACGACGGAGCTGCTGTCGATCGACACCGGCGAGATCCAGGCGATGAACGGCGACATCGACAAGGGCGACACGTTCCAGGTCGACAAGAAGGTCGCCGACGCGGACATCGAGGACTACGCCGGGCTGATCCTGCCGGGCGGCACGATGAACCCGGACAATCTGCGCCAGGACGCGGACGTCATCTCGTTCGTCCAGCGCTGGTTCCAGGCGGGCAAGCCGGTCGGCGTGATCTGCCACGGCCCGTGGACGCTCGTCGAGGCCGACCTCGTCCGCGGACGCACCATCACCTCGTTCCCGAGCGTGCGCACCGACATCGTCAACGCCGGCGGCGACTGGGTCGACGAGGAGGTCGTCTGCGACCAGGGCCTCGTGTCCAGCCGCAACCCCGACGACCTCCCCGCGTTCAACGACAAGATCGTCGAGGAGTTCGCCGAGGGCGAGCACCGCGTGGCCGAGGCCGGCGCGACCGCCTGACGGCGGGGTCCGGGACGCCCGGGAGGCGGAACCGCGCTTCCGTCGTCCCGGGCGGATCGCCCGTTCGGCACGGGCGATCCGCCGCCCGGGGGATCCGTCGTCCGGACCGCCGAAGCGGACCCCGTGCACGCCCGGCACCCGTCTAGGATCGGCCCATCGAGCGCACGACTGTCACCTTCCTGTCCGACTACGGGCTGCGCGACGAGTTCGTCGGGGTCTGCCACGCCGTCATGACCCGGATCGCGCCGGACGCGCGGATCATCGACCTCACCCACGGCATCCCGTCGTTCGACGTGCGCCTGGGTGCCATCACCCTCCAGCGGACGCTGCCGTACGCCACGCCCGGCGTCCACCTCGCCGTGGTCGACCCCGAGGTCGGCGGCCGCCGCCGGCCCATCGCGATCCGGGTCGCCGAGGACGACCGGCTGCTCGTGGGCCCCGACAACGGCCTGCTCTGGCTCGCGGCGCAGCGCTTCGGCGGCATCGTCCAGGCCGCGGACCTCACGGGCTCGCCGTACCGCCTCGAGCCGGTCTCCGCGACGTTCCACGGCCGCGACATCTTCGCCCCGATCGCCGCACGCCTCGCGGCAGGCCTGGACCTCGACGACGTCGGCGCGCCGCTGGACCCCGAGATGGTCCAGCCGCTGCCCATGCCGATGGCCGAGCTCGAGGGCGACGACCTCGTCGCCCACGTCCTCGCGTTCGACCGCTTCGGCAACGTCCTGCTCGACCTGGAGCACGAGGAGCTGACCGCGGGCGTCGGCCTGCGCCTGGGGGAGGCCGTCGAGATCAACGGCGTCCCGGGCGTCTACGCCACGACCTTCGCCGACGTCGCCCCCGGCGCCGTCCTGCTCTACCAGGACGCCAACCGGGCGATCGCGATCGCGGTCAACCGGGCGTCGGCGCGCGAGGCGCTCGAGCTGGTCCCGGACGCCCGCGTCCGCATCCGCCGGGCGTAGTCCCCCCGCGACGCCGACGGCCGGCGACGTGACCGGCCTCCACCACGACCCCCGAGGCCGATCCATGAGCCCGTCCCCGACCGCCCCGCGACCCCTCGGCGAGCCGCGCCACCACCACGAGGAGCTCGGCTCGACGAACGACGAGGCCCGCCGCCTCGGCGGCGAGGGCGCACCGCACGGGACGACCGTGACGGCCACCGCCCAGACCGCCGGTCGCGGGCGCCAGGGCCGGCCGTGGGTCGCCCCGCCGGGCCGCGCGTTGACGGTCTCCGTCGTGCTGCGCGACCTGGCGCGTCCGGCGCTGCTGCCGCTGGCGGTCGCGGTGGCGGTCGCCCGCACGGTCGGCGACGGGGCGCGGATCAAGTGGCCCAACGACGTCGTCCTCGAGCCCGGGGCACCCGACGACGGTGCCGTCACCGACGGGCCCTGCCACCCCGCGCCGCCCGCCGGCGTCCCGGGCGACCTGCGCAAGATCGCCGGGATCCTCTGCGAGGGCCGGCCGGCCGAGGGCTGGGCGGTCGCCGGGATCGGCCTGAACGTCGCGCTCGACCTGGCGGAGGTCCCGGCCGAGATCGCCGACCGCGCGGCCACGATGGGCCGGGACCCGTCCGAGCTCGACGCGGTCCTCGACGAGCTGCTCGGCCACCTCGCCGCGGTGCTGGCCCTGCCGGACGCCGAGCTCCTGGCCGACTGGTCCGCCCGCGACGTGCTCCGTGGCCGGCGGATCGGGTGGGTGCGGCCCGGGGGCGGCCCGGAGGGCGACGGCGTCGCCGACGGCGTCGACGACCAGGGCCGCCTGCGGGTCCGGACGGACGCGGGGGTCGAGCTGCTCGACGCCGGCGAGGTCCACCTCGTGCGGCGCTAGGACCGGCCGGACCGCGCGGCGTCGCCGACCGCGTGCTCGCAGGCCGGGCGGGTCAGCCCGCCGGACGGTCGCGCCGCCGCAGGCGGCGCACCGCGGGGGCGCCGGACGGCGGGTCGCCGAGCACGTCGACGGTCCACCGCTCGCGGGCCAGCGACCAGAACGCGCGGGCCGGCCGTCGGCCGGGATCCGCGATCCACGCCTCGCCGCCCGGGGCGACGGTCCGGTCGAGGACGGCCAGGAGGGCCGGGCCGTTGCGCGCCTCGTAGAGGACGTCCGCGGCGACCACGAGGGGCCAGCGGTCGTCCGTGGCCGCGCCGGCCGCGAACCAGTCCAGCCGCAGCGGCTCGACGCGCACGCCGTTGCGCTCCGCGTTGTCCGCCAGGAGCTCGAGCGCGGCCGGGGCCCAGTCCGACGCGGTGACGTCGGCGCCGCGTCGCGCGGCGGCGAGCGACGGCAGCGCGAGTCCGCAACCGAGCTCGAGCACGCGGTCGCCGGGGCCGACGTGGTCCATCAGCTGCTCGGCCAGCGCGGGGGCGGAGGGCCAGAGCGCGGCCCAGTACGGCAGGAACTCGCCGTCGGCGAACGCGTCCGCGTCCACGAGCGCCTCGAGGTCCCGCGGGCGTCGGACGTCCAGCTCGACGTCGCGGAGGACGACGTGCTCCGCCACGAGGTCGGACGGGGGCGGAACACCGGACACCCGCCCGACCGTATCGGGGCTCAGCCCGTCGCCGTGAGCTCCCCCGCCAGCTCCGCGAACGCGTCGAGCGCCTCCGGGTTGCCGAGGCTGTCGCGGCTGACGACCCGGGCGGCCGGCTCGCCGGTCAGGATCCGCTTCAGCGGCACCTCGAGCGCCTTGCCCGAGAGGGTGCGGGGAACGGCGGCGATGGCGTGCACCGCGTCGGGCACGTGCCGGGGCGAGCAGTCCTCGCGCACGCGGCGGGCGATCCGCCGGGTCAGGTCCTCGTCGAGCGTCGCCCCGTCGCGCAGGACGACGAACAGCAGGATCCGGCCGTTGGCGGACGGATCCGTCGGGTGGGGCACGTCGACGACGACGGCGTCGAGCAGCTCGTCGAGCTCGAGGACCGCGCGGTAGATCTCGGCGGTGCCCATGCGGATGCCGCCGCGGTTGATCGTCGCGTCGCTGCGGCCCGAGATGACGGCCGTGCCGCGGTCGGAGATCGTGATCCAGTCGCCGTGGCGCCACGCGCCGGGGTAGTCCTCGAAGTAGCTGCCGCGGTACCGCGAGCCGTCCTCGTCGCCCCAGAAGAACACGGGCATGGACGGCATCGGGTCGGTCAGGACGAGCTCGCCCACCTCGCCGACGAGCGGGCGGCCCTCGGGATCGAAGGCGTGCAGCGCCGCGCCGAGCGCCCGCGCCTGCAGCTCGCCGCGGTGCACCGGCAGGGTCGGCACGCCGCCGACGAACGCGGTGCAGAGGTCGCTGCCACCGCTCGTGGAGAACAGCCACAGGTCCGGCCCGAGCCGGTCGTAGACCCAGTCGAACCCGTCCGTCGACAGCGGCGAGCCGGTCGAGCCGACGGCCCGCAGCGCCGACAGGTCGCGGCCCTCGCGCGGCTCGATCCCGGCCTTCATCGAGCCGGCGATGAAGCTCGCGCTCGTGCCGAACGTCGTGATGCCCGTCTCCTCCGCGAGGTCCCAGAGGCGCCCGAGGTCGGGGGTCCCGGGATCGCCGTCGAAGAGCACGATCGTCGCGCCGACGAGGAGCCCGCCGAGCAGCAGGTTCCACATCATCCAGCCGGTCGTCGTGAACCAGAAGACGCGGTCGCCGGGCCCGACGTCCATGTGCAGCCCGAGCGCCTTGAGGTGCTCGAGCAGGATGCCGCCGTGCCCGTGCACGATCGGCTTGGGCAGCCCGGTCGTGCCGGACGAGTAGAGGACCCACAGCGGGTGGCCGGACGGCACCTGCGCGAAGACGAGCGGCTCGCCCGGGACGAGCGCGTCCTCCCACAGCACGACGTCCCGCAGCCCGGACAGGTCCGGCTCGTCCTGCAGGTACGGCAGCACGACCGTCGTCGTGACGGTCGGCAGCGCCTCCTGCAGCTGCGCGACCACGGCGCGGCGGTCGTGCTCCTTCCCGCCGTAGCGGTAGCCGTCGACCGCCAGCAGCACCTTCGGCTCGATCTGCGCGAAGCGGTCGATCACGGTGCGCGGGCCGAAGTCCGGCGAGCACGACGCCCAGGTCGCGCCGAGCGACGCGCAGGCGAGGAACGCGGCGGTGGTCTCGGGCACGTTGGGCAGGTACGCGACGACGCGGTCGCCCTCGCCGACGCCGAGCGCCCTGAGACCGGCGGCGACCTCGGCGACCCGCTCGCGCAGCTCCCCGCGCGTCCAGGTGGCCAGGCCGTCGCGGGACTCGGATCGCGCGAGGATCGCGACGTCGTCGTCCGACGCCCCGGGGGCGGAGCCGCCCGGACCCGCGCCCTCGCGCAGCGCGTGTTCCGCGTAGTTCAGGTGGGCGCCGGTGAACCACGTGCTCACGGCGTCGGGCAGGGCGCGGGTGCCGAGGACCTGCTCGTACGGCGTGCTCGCCGTGACGTCGAACCAGCGCCAGACGGTCTCCCAGAACGTCTCGAGCTCGTCCGTCGACCAGCGCCACAGGGCGTCGTAGTCCGGCAGCTCCACCCCGTGCGTGCGCTCGGCGTGGCGGGCGAACGCGGTGAGGGTCGCCGCCTCCACCGTCCCGGCGGACGGGCGCCAGAGGACGTCGGGGACCTCGGCGTCGGCGACGGGCTGCGGCTCGGTGCTCATCGGTGCGGGGGACCTTCGGGTCGGGGGCGGGGGAGGACGTCGACGACCCTGGCGGGCCGGTCGTCCTCCCGGACCTTCGCCGATCGGACCGCGGCGCACCAGGGTCGGCGTCGCAGGCCCGTCGGGCGGGCGTGGTCCGGCGTCCGTGCCGGAGCGCGGCGGACCCGGTCCGGGTCGTGGCCCCGGGCGCCTCGGCGGGGTGCGGAGGCCCGCCTCGGCCGTCTCCCGGGACCCGCCGGTCTCGCGCCACCCCGGCCCGCCCGGCCACGGCCCGCCGGGCCACGGGCCGCCCCGCCCGGGGTCAGCGCCCGGCGGGCGGTCCGTCGACCGCGCCGTCGACGACCGCGGCCTCGACGCCGACCGCCCACGGCGCGGCGCCGCGGACGAGCCACGCCACGCGCGCCTGGCGCTCGACGACGCGGGCGGCGAGGAGGGCATCCTGGGGGGTGTCCCCGACGGTCAGGACGCCGTGGTGGCCGAGCAGGACGACGGTGCCGCGGCCGAGGGTCGCGGCGGCGCCGGCGGCCAGCTCGTCGCTGCCGGCCGGGGCCGGCGGGCTCGTCCGCACGGGGTCGATGCCGTGGTAGGCGAGGTCCTCGAGCTCGGGACGCAACGGCTCGTCGAGGAAGCTCCACGCGGTCGCGGCGACGGAGTGCGTGTGCAGCACGCACCGCACGTCGGGCCGGGCGCGGTAGACCGCCAGGTGCAGCGGCAGCTCGCGCGACGGGACGCCGTTCCCGAGCGTCACGCCGGTGGCCACGTCGACCATCACGAGGTCGCGCGCCCGCATCGACGCGTAGTCCGTGCGCGTCGGCGTGACGTGCACCGTCGGGCCCGTGCGGACGGAGACGTTGCCGACCGTGCCGACGACGAGGCCCTCGGGCTCGAGCGCCTGCGCGACCCGGATCGCGTCGCCCAGCAGGGACCGGTCGGAGGCCCGGGCGCGGTCCGCCGGCGGACGACGCGGGCCGCCCGCCGTCCGGGCGGGCGCCGGGGTCTCGGCCGCCGCGGGCCGATCACGCCAGGGCCGGCGCACGGTCAGGCGGCGGTGGTGAGGGCGACGCGCTCGTCGGGCGAGCCCAGCGCGAACGCGCCGCCGACGTGCTCGGGCAGCTCGCCCGGCGCGGGGGGCAGCTCGGCGCCGACGGGGTAGTGCTCCCGCAGCTCGTAGGTCGTCGTCCGCTCGGCGGCGGGGCGGCCAGCGGCGTGCGCGGCCTGGACGAGCTGGTGCGGGTGGAGGATCGTGCCGTGCGAGGCACCGGCGAGGCGGGAGATGTTCTCCTCCATCAGCGTGCCGCCGAGGTCGTTGACCCCCCAGCGCAGCGCCTCCGTCGCGCCCTCGAGGCCCATCTTCACCCACGACGCCTGGACGTTGGGGATCGTCCGGCCGAGCGCGAGCCGGAAGACCGCGGTGTGCTTCAGGGAGTCCTCGACCGAGATCTCCTCGACGCCGTGCGTGCGGCCCAGGCGCGTCTGGAACGGGATGAACGAGAGCGGCACGAACTCCGTGATGCCCCCGGTCTCCTCCTGCACCCGGCGGATGATCCGCATGTGCTGGGCGAGCTCCCAGGGCTCCTCGATGTGGCCGAACATGACGGTCGACGTCGACTTCAGACCGGCGCGGTGCGACGCCTGGATCACGTCGATCCAGCGCTGCACGGGCAGCTTGTTCGGCGAGATGCGCTGCCGCATGCCGTCCACGAGGACCTCGGCGGCGGTGCCCGGCGTCGACCCGAGGCCGGCCTCGCGCAGCCGCGGGAACAGCTCCTGCAGCGACAGGCCGGAGATGTCTGCCATGTGGGCGATCTCCATCGGCGAGTACGCGTGCAGGTGCAGGTCCTGCCCGTACCGCAGGCCGAACCGCTTGGCCAGGCGCAGCCAGCGCTCGTAGTCCTCGAGCGTCCAGTCCGGGTGGATGCCCGACTGGATGCAGAGCTCGGTGGCGCCGTAGTCCACGGCGGCCTTCACCCGCTCCTCGAACAGCTCCTCGGACACGTTGTAGGCGTCCGGGGAGCGCTTGGACTGGCCGAAGCCGCAGAACGCGCAGCCGACGACGCAGACGTTCGACAGGTTGACGTTGCGGTTGACGACGAACGAGAC
>WLOB01000096.1 GCA_009699505.1 Actinomycetota bacterium
ACGAAGCCCGCGATGCTCGCGAGCACCAGCGGGCGCAGGGTCCGGTCGATGAGCACCCCGGTGATCGCGATGCCCACCAGCGCCGCCACGCCGAAGACCACGAGGGCGAGGTCGACCGACAGCCCGACCCCGCCGGCGTCGAGGTACGACGAGACGTAGGTGTAGAGGACGTTGTGGCCGAGCATCCACGCGACGATCACCGCGAGGACGACGGCGACGCCGGGGATGCGGACGATCCGCGCGGCCGGCGTCTGCGAGCTCGCCTCCTGGCCGGGCGCGTCGGGAACCATCGTCGCGGCGAGCACGAGGGTGACCAGCGTCAGGACGGCGAGCGTCCCGAACGACCAGCGCCAGTCGAACGTCGTCCCGAGCCACGAGCCGAACGGCGTCCCGATGGCGAGGCCCACCGGGGTGCCGACCGAGGCGATCGCGAGCGCCCGGCCCGCGAGCCGGGGCGGGGTGATGCGGCGCGCGTAGCCGGCGGTCATCCCCCAGAGGAGTCCGGAGAACGCGCCCGCCACGAAGCGGGCGACGAGCGAGAGCACGAGGACGCCCGAGACCGCGGTGACGACGTTGGCCACGAGGAACCCGAGGACGGCGGCGAGGAACACCGGCCTGCGGCGCATCCCGCGCGTCAGGGCGACGGCGGGGATCGCGGCGACCACGGTGCCCAGCGCGTAGACGCTGACGAACTGGCCGGCGACGCCCTCGCTCGTCCCCATGCCCTCGGCGATCTGCGGCAGCAGGCCCGCGGGCATCGTCTCCGTGGCGATGAGCAGGAAGCCCGTGAGGGCCATGACGAGGACGGCCGCGAGCGGGAGGCGGTCCGCGGGACCGCCCGGGGCGGTGCCGGGAGCGGCGGTGCCCGGCACGACGTCCCCGGCGTCCGTGGCGGACGGGTCGGGCGTCGGCGGGACGTCGCGGTGCGGGGCCATCGGCTACCGCCCTGCCTGCTGCCGCTCGACCCGGACGCGGACGTCCCCCGCGCGACGGAGCGCGCCGAGGTCACCCGAGAAGCGGCCGATCCGAACGATGCCGTCTAAGACCGGCGCCGCGTCGTCGTAGTAGAGGACGAGGTCGCCGCCGGGCGCGTAGTAGCCGAGGTCCCCGGCGCGCGGGTCGTGGGCGTCCGGGGCGCCGGCCGTCGTCAGCCGCCCCGGCAGCGCGCCGGTCTTCTCCGCCCCGCCGTGGTCCTCCAAGTCGACCGTCAGCGGCAGCTGCGCCGCGAGCGCCCGCGCGGTCGGCGTGTCGTCCAGGCGGCCCGCGAACGCCGAGCCGTCCACGGTGATCCTGACGGCGCGCGCCGCCGCCGGTGCCCGACCGGACGCTTCCGACCCTCCTTCGCCGGACGCCGCCGACCCGCCGCCCGAAGCCACCGCCGGCACGCCCGACGTCGTGGGGGACGGTGCCGCTCCGCGGTCACCGGAGGACTCCGGACCCCCGCACCCGGCGAGCGAGGACAGGGCCACCGCGCACAGGACGGCCGGCACGGACGGGACGGGTGGAGCGTTCCTCATGCGTCCATGGTGGGCCGCGGTCGCATCGATTCCCAATACGAGAATCTGCCCTAGCATCAGGTTCTCCTATGGATCCGCGCCGTCTCCTGACCTTCCGGGTCGTCGCCCACGAGCGGTCGTTCTCTCGCGCGGCGGAGCGGCTGTCGCGGTCGCAGCCGTCCGTCTCGAGCCAGATCGCCCTGCTCGAGACGGAGATCGGCGTGCGGCTCTTCGACCGCGCCCGACGGGGGCTGCGGCTGACGCCGGCCGGCGAGGTCCTGCTGGGGCACGCCGACCACGTCGCCTGGCGCCTCGCGCTGGCCGACGACCAGATCGCCGCCCTGGCCGGTGCGCACCGCGAGCAGGTGCGGCTGGGGTCGTTCCCGACGGCGATGGCCGGGCTCGTCGCGTCGGGCATCGCGCGACTGCGGGCCACGGGCGGCGACCTCCGCGTGCTCGTCGACGAGGTCACCTCGGACACGCTCGAGCCGCGGCTCCTGGGCGGCGAGTTCGACATCGCCCTCGGGTACCAAGACCGCGCGCAGCCGCGCCGCGAGATCGAAGGCGCCGAGCGCGTCGACCTCGTCGAGGAGACGTTCCTCGTCGGCCTGCCCGTCGAGCACCCGCTGGCCGCCGGGGCCGGACCGGTCGAGCTCGCGGACCTCGCCGACGAGGACTGGATCCTGGCCTCCGCCCGCGGCTTCCTCTCCGACGCCTGCCGCGAGGCCGGCTTCGAGCCGCACATCGTCGCGCTGTGCCGGGAGCCCGTCGGCACGCACGGCATGATCCGGCGCGGCCTCGGCATCGGCTTCGTCCCCGGCCTGCTCGCCCACGAGCACCCCGACATCGTGGTGCGCCCGCTCGACGGCCCGCTGCCCCGCCGGCAGGTCTACGCGATGCTGCCGCCGGGCGACCGCCACCCCCACGCGCGCCGGGTCCTCGCGGCGCTGCAGGAGGCGGCCGACGACTTCGCCCCGCCGACCGGCGACTGATCCGCCGGGCCCGCGCGCCGGCGTCCCGGTCCCGCGCACCGATCGAGCGCCGCACCCTCACGACACTCTCACCCACGAGCCCTCGGGGATCGGGCACCATCCGCCGCGTGGTCGGCGTCCCGGACCGGCCGTCCCCAGGAGCCGTCCGTGCCCGCTCGTCGCATCGTCCCGTCCCTCCTGACCGCCGGTCTGATCGCCGTCGCCGGTCTGTCCGCCGCCGCCCCCGCGCACGCCGCGGGCTCGCTCAAGCTCTGCGCGAACGACGGATACAAGGGCAAGTGCCTGACCCGGACGGGCTACGACGCCACCTTCGCCAACGACTGGTACTGCTCGCGGACGCTGGCCACGGTCGGCGGTCCGAACGACTGCGGGCTGCGCAAGGGCATCGCCCTGAAGTTCGAGGACAAGACCTCGAGCGTCGCCAACGGGACCGCCCGCTGGTGGAAGCTTTTCGAGGACCGGGGATACAAGGGCTACGTGCTCTGCCTGCGGCCCGGCGGCTACGACTCCGACCTGGGCAACAACACGCCGCAGGAGGACGACATCTCCAGCGTCCGGATCCAGGGCACGGGTCAGCCCCGGGGCTGCGATCAGGTCATCGGCTGAGCGCCGGCGGGGCGCCCCGCCCCGGACCCCCTCAGGACCCGCTCGTGGCGGGGTTGCCCGCCCGGGCGGCCCAGGCCTCGAGCGTCGGGCGGGCGTCGTGCGGCCGGCCGCCGGCGTACCAGCCCGGCGCGGTCCAGAGCTCGAAGTGCAGGTGGCAGCCCGTGGCGCGGCCCGTGTCGCCGACCTGGCCGATCGGCGTGCCCGCAGCCACGCGGTCGCCGACGGACAGCGGCGAGCGGCTCTTCAGGTGCATGTAGACCTCGTCCTCGCCGCTGGGCGTCCCGGTGATGACGACGTAGTGGCCCGCGCGCGACTGGTGCTTCCGCGTGCGGACCGTGCCCGGCGAGGCGGCGACGAGCGGCGTGCCGCACGCCGCGAAGAGGTCGATGCCCTGGTGGTCGCCGCCGCGGCTGGCGAAGGTCGTGTTCGCCCCGCCGTAGCGCCACGGACCCTGGATCGGGAAGACGCCGGGGCCGCTCGCCGCCGTCGCGGCGGCCTTCCTCGTCATGCGGGCCGCGATCGTCTCGGCGAACCGGAGCTTCATCCCGCGGAGCGTCTGGAGGTTCGGCCGCCCCGTCCGCATGAGGTGCTTGCGCGACTGGTACCGGCGGATCGCGCGGCGGGTCTGCTTCCCGACGCGCCCGTCGGCCCGGACGTGGACGCGTCGCTGCACGCTGCGGGTCTGCGACCGGGTCAGCGTGACCGCCGCGGTCACCCTGATGCGTGGTGCCGCCGGCGCGCTCGTGCTCGCCGGCGCAGAGGCCTGCACGGGCAGGCCGCCGGTGCCGTCGGCCGTGGCCGACGGGGTGGTCGTCGTCATCGCGATGAGCGCGACGATCGTCGCGCCGGTCAGGCGGAGGCCCCGCATGGTCCTGCTCCTTCGTCGACCTACGGGGTTAGCTGACGGGCGAGCGCGGAAAGAGTTCGCGCCTCCACGAGGACGTGGACGAGCCCCGGTACGGATCGGGTCCCCCGTTCTCCGGGAACGCCCCGGAGACTCGGCGCCGGGGACCGTAACAAGGGCCGTGCGGGCCCTGCGCCGGTCGGTGGACCGGGCGCGACGCCGCGACGGCCGGCCCCGGATCCCGCGGCCCGGGTGCGACGCCCGGCCCCACCGGACCGTCCGGCGGTGCCCCGGGACGGCTCAGCCCACGTGCCGGGCGAGGAAGTCCACCTGCGCGCCGACGACGTCGTCGAAGTACGGGTCGAGGTACGGCTCGAAGTGGCTGCAGTCGTACGTCAGGACCTCGGCGCGCGGGATGCGCGCGGCCGCCCGCCGTGCGACGCCGACGGGCGTGACGACGTCGCGCAGCGCGATCTGGACGAGGGTCGGCGCCGTGATCCGGCCGGCGCGGCGCCCCGGGGAGTAGGACGCCATGCGCAGGGCGATGCGCGCGGCGACGACGTTCTCGCGATCGAAGCGGTCGAGGTCCGAGGCGGCGAGCCGCTGGACGAGCGGCCACGCGTCCGGCGAGGTCATCATCGCCGTCTCGCCCGGCCGGCCGACCGCGGGCACGCGGTGCGGCGAGCGCCCGGCCGCCGCGCGCGCCGCGTCGCGGAGACCCGCGGCCAGGAGCCGCGCGCTGACCCGCGGTGGGACGGACCGCACCGCCGCCGGCCCGCTGACGTGGGGGACCTGGGCGATCACCGCGGCGAGGTCGTGGTCCTCCGCGGCGAGGTGCAGCACGTGGCCGCCCGCGAACGACGTGCCCCAGAGCACGACGCGGTCGCGGTCGACGCCGTCGAGCGCCCGGGCGTGGGCGACGGCCGCGCGCCAGTCCTCGTGCTGCGCGCCGACGCGCAGCACGTTGCGGGGCGCGCCGTCGCTGTCGCCCCACCCGCGGTAGTCGAAGACGAGGACCGCGAAGCCGGCGTCGGCGAACCGCTCGGCGTAGGCGTCGAGGCGCATCGTCCGGATCGCGCCGAAGCCGTGGCCCATGACGACGACGGGCGGGTCGACCACGCCGTCGGGGCGGTAGAGCCACGCCGCGCACGTGGTCCCCTGCGCGTCGAAGGTCGTGTCCTGGCGGGTGTGGCCCGTCGTGGTGGGCATGTCGGCATGGCTCCCGGTCGCTCTCTTGGACGCCGTTCAAGACGGCGGGCGACGGACGGTACACACCTCTTGATCGCCATACAAGAGTGGTACCGTCGAGACCATGCCGTCGACGAGGCCCGGACGGGACCGCGAGGAGAAGCGCACCGAGCTCGTCGACGCCGCCCGGCGGCTCTTCGTGCAGGACGGCTACGACGCGACGTCGATGGCCGCCCTGGCCCGCGAGGCCAGGGTCGCCGCCAACACCGTCTACTGGTACGTCGGGGACAAGGACGACGTGCTGATCGCCGTCCTGGACGCCCTGCTCGCCGAGGGGCTGGCCGACTACGCGTCGATCGCCGACCGGCCGCTCAGGGAGCAGCTGCGCTGGACGGTCGAGCGGCTCCGCGGGATGCGCCGGCTCGTCGCCACGGTGCACGCCCGGATCGGGCGGTCCGCGGCGCTCGACGCCTGGCACGACGCGTTCCACGCGAGCACCGAGGGAATCCTCCGCGCCGCCCTTGAGGGGGCGGTCGACCCCGGGGCGATCGACGCGGAGGTGCGGATCGCCGTCTTCGCCGTCGAGGGCCTCCTGACCCACGAGCTCGCGGAGCAGGAGCGCCGTGCGGTCTGCGACCAGCTCGCCGCCCGGTGGGTGGCGCCGGAGGACCGGCCGGGGCGCCCGCCCGGCTGAGCGACCCCGGCGGCCCGGGCGCGTCCGGCGGCGGGCGGGTCGGCGGACCGAGTGCCTCCGGCGGACCCGGCGCCTCGGGCGGACCCGGCGCGTCCGGCGGCCCACGGCCGCCCGACGCCGGGCGCGCCGATCAGCGCACGGACGGCTCCCGCTCCGTGCGCGCGCGGTAGGCCGCGCGGGCGGTCTCGTCCGTCCGGAGCATCACGTCGTGGCCGCCCAGGCGCCGCGAGAGGCCGTCGCGCATCCGGACGGGCAGGACGTTCATCAGGCGCGCCGTGGCGGCGCCGGCGCGGGGGACGAACCGGGCACCGACGTGCCCCGTGGCGACCGCGTCGAGGATGGCGTCGGCGATCTGCTCCGGCTCCACGACGCCGATCCGCTCGACGATGCGGCCCGGCGAGAGCCCCGCGATGAGCTCCGTGCGCACGAAGCCGGGCAGGATCGTCGTGACGGCGACGCCGCGGGCGGGCAGCTCCTGCCGCAGCGCCTCGCCGAGACCCGCCACCGCGTGCTTGCTCGCGCAGTACGTCGCCAGGCCGGGGCTGGCGATGACGCCCGCGACCGACGCGATGTTCACGAGGTGGCCCGCGCCGCGGGTGGCGAAGCGGTTGCCGGCGAGCTTGGAGCCGATGACCACGCCGGTGACGTTGATCCCGAGCTGCCGCTCGGCCACGTGCAGCGGCTCGTCGAGGAAGGAGCCGGTCGGCATGATCCCCGCGTTGTTGACGAGCACGGTCAGCGGGCCGAGCGCCTCCTCGGCGTCGTCGAGGAACGCGGTGAACGAGTCGACGTCGGCGACGTCGAGCGCGAACCCGGCGCAGCCGAGCTCCTCCGCGGTCGCGGCCACGAGGTCCGCGTCGATGTCGCCGATCGCCACGCGGGCGCCGGCGGCGAGGAACGCCTGAGCGGTCGAGCGGCCGATGCCGCGGGCGCCGCCGGTGATGGCGACGGTGTGCCGGCTGAGGGAGGTCATGCGTGGGTCACCTGGTAGTCGGAGGGGTCGATGGTCTTCGTGCGGCGGGCGTACTCGGCCATGAGGCCCGGCCAGTTGTTCGTCACGCGCCCGGACGCGTCGCGGTACCAGCTGCGACAGCCGCCGGCGGCCCAGACGGAGCCCTGCAGCCGCGTCTGCGTCTCGCGGTCGAAGCGCTCGTGGACGTCGGCGCGGACGTCGAGGGCGGCACCCCCGGTCCGGCGCAGCAGCCCGACGGCCTGCGCGACGTACTCGGCCTGGCGCTCGAGCATGTAGACGACGGAGCCGCCGCCGAGGTTCGTGTTGGGGCCGTAGAGGAGGAAGAGGTTCGGGAACCGCGGCACCGTCATGCCGAGGTAGGCGCTCGGGCCGTCGCGCCACGCCTCCGTCAGCGGCAGGCCGTCCCGCCCGGTGACGTCCATCGGGGCGACGAACCCGTCCGAGCGGAAGCCCGTCGCGAACACGATCGTGTCGACCTCGACGGTCCGTCCCTCCGTGGTGACGACGCCGTCGGGCGTCACGCGCTCGATCCCGTCCGTCACGAGCTCGACGTCGTCGCGGCGGAACGTCGGGTACCACGCGTTCGACGTGAGGATCCGACGGCAGCCGATGGCGTAGTCCGGGCGCAGCGCCCGGCGCGTCGCGGCGTCGCGCACCCCGATCCGCAGGTTGAGCTCGAAGGCGAGCCGGAAGATGCGGGCGGGCAGCTGCCGGACGCCCGGGCGGTGCACGGTGAGGCCGGGGTTCAGGACCTCGCCGAACGCCCACCACGCCCCGCGCAGCGCCCGCTGCGTGGCCGGCACGCGGCGCAGCAGCCGGTTCACCCAGGGGGCGTGCGCGAAGTCGGGCTTGGGCACGACGTACTCCGCGTCGCGCTGGAGGACGTGGAGGCTCGCGGTCCGCGGGGCGATCAGCGGGACGAACTGGATCGCGGACGCGCCCGTGCCGACGACGGCGACCCGGCGACCCGTCAGGTCGTGCCCGTGGTCCCACTCCGCGGAGTGGAACGCGCGCCCGCGGAACGACGCGAGGCCCGGGATCGGCGGGACCGCCGGGCGCGAGAGCTGGCCGCAGGCGGCGACGAGGACGTCGGCGTCGTGGGTCTCGCCCGTCGTCGTGGTCAGCCGCCACCGCAGCTCGTCCTCGTCCCACGCCGCGGCGCCGATCTCGGTGCCGAAGCGGACGTGGCGCAGCAGGTCGTGGTCGCGGGCGCAGCGGCGGAGGTACTCGAGGATCTCGGCCTGCGGCGCGAACTCGCGCGACCAGTCGGGGTTCGGGGCGAACGAGAGCGAATAGAAGTGCGCGGCCACGTCGGACGTCGCCCCGGGGTAGTCGTTCGCGCGCCAGACGCCGCCGACGTCGTCGCCGCGCTCGAAGATCGTCAGCTCGTCGACGCCGGCCTGCTTGAGCCGGACGGCCGCGGCGAGGCCGGCGAAGCCCGTGCCGACGATCGCGGCGCGGACCGGCCGGGAGCGGACGCCGGCCGGTGGCGGTGAGGGTGCGGAGGTGGTCTGCGGCACCCTGCGGACGGTAGGTTCGGGGCCCCGACGGCGCCATGCGCGCTGAGGACGACTTCTTGCGAGATCCGGCCACCCTCTCCGCCCGCCTGGCCGTCCCGCGCAGCGTCATCAGCGCCGGGCTGCTGACGGAGTTCGCCCAGGACTACGGGGTGGACCGCGACGCGCTCTACGCCGGGACCGGCATCGATCCGGACGTGCTCGGCCGTCCGGACGGCGAGATCACGGCCGCCCAGGAGCTGGCCCTCGTGGGCAACCTGGTGGCCGCGACGGACGGCGTCCCGGCGCTGGGCCTCGAGGCCGGCACGCGGTACCACCTGACGACGCACGGCCCGCTCGGGTTCGCGGTCATGAGCAGCCCGACCGTCCGGGCGGCGCTCGACGTGGTGGTGCGCTTCGCCGACCTGACGTTCTCGTACGCCCGCATCGCCGTGGAGCCCGTCGAGGAGGGCGTCCGCATCGCGTTCGACGACCGCGACGTGGCCGCGCGGATGCCCCCGGCCGTCCGCCGGTTCCTCGCCGAGCGCGACCTCGTGGCCCTCGAGACGACGCAGCGCGAGGTCCTCGGCGGGACGGACGCGGTCGTCGCGGTGCAGCTGGCCCACCCCGCCCCGGCCTACGCCGACCGCTACGCCGGCTACCTGCCGTGCGAGCCGCGCTTCGGGGCCGACGTCCACGCGCTGATCGTCGACCCGGCGACGCTCGACGTGCCGCTGCCGCAGGCCGAGCTGCGCACGACCGCGATCTTCGAGCAGCACTGCCACCGCCTGCTCGCCCAGCGCCGTCGTCGCGTCGGGCTGTCCGGGGCCGTCCGCGCGGAGCTCGTCCGCCGGCCGGCCGACCGGCCGTCGCAGGCCGACGTCGCCGCGGCCCTGGCGATGAGCGAGCGCACCGTCCGCCGGCGGCTCGCGCTCGAGGGCACGTCGTTCCAGGAGCTCGTCGACGAGACGACCTCGATCCTCGCCCGCGAGCTGCTCGACGGCGGGCTCACGGTGGAGGAGACCGCGCACCGCCTCGGGTACTCGGGCGCGTCGAGCTTCTCCCACGCCTTCCGGCGGTGGACCGGCACGACGCCGGGCGGCCGCGGCACGGCGCGCCGCTGACGGTCCGGCCTGGACGGACGTCCGGCCCGGCGGGAACTCCCGCCTGACCTTCGTGCCGCGGGGCCGTTAGAGCCCTGAACCCGCCCGGATCCCCGGTGCGGCCCCTCGAGCACAGGACCACCGCATGACCTACGGAACCGCCCTCTTCCTCATCGCCGTCGGAGCCATCCTGCGCTTCGCCGTGACCGCCGACGCGGAAGGCTTCAACATCAACAACGCCGGCACGATCCTCATGGTCGTCGGCGTCATGGGCCTCGTGCTGAGCTTCCTCTACGCCTCCATGTGGAGCCGTCGCCGCGGTGTCGACGTCGTCGAGCAGCCCATCGTCCGCGAGCGTCGCGACCGCATCTGAGCGGCGCACCGAGGCCCAGCATGTCCCCCGATCCATCGTTCCGCGGGCCCGACGAGCCCACGCGCGCGCTGCCGACGACGCCGGCCGTGCCCCCGACGCCGACACCACCGCTGCGCGACCGGGTGGTCGCCGACGCCCCGATCGTGGACGTCGGCATCATCGAGCGGCTCCACGAGTCCGTCCGCACCCTGCGGGCGCTCGTCGTGGGCCTGGCGCTCGTGGCGATCGCGGCGCTCGTGCTCGCGTTCGTCGCCCTGCAGTCCGCCGACGACGACGAGGACGGCACGCGGTCGGGGGCCAGCTCGGCCCGCGTGGAGCGGGTCGACAACCGCGTCTCGCGGCTGAAGCGCCAGGTCCAGGAGCTCCGCTCGGAGACCACGACGGGCGCCGAGGCCACCGACGTCTCGGCCCTGCAGCGCCAGGTCGGCACGGCGGCGAAGGCCTCGGACGTCCAGGCGCTGCAGACCGCGGTGTCGCAGCTCAAGGCCAACCAGGGCGACGCGGGGTCGGGCACCGACCCGCAGCCGGCCCTCGACGCGCTGGGCAAGCGCCTCGACGCCCTCGAGAGCCGCCTCGACCAGGCGGAGACCGCGCCGTAGGCGCAGGACGGACCGGAGACCCGTTGCTCCATCGCAGCCCCACCGACCACGACGACGTCCCCCGCGTCGTCCCGGACCTCCGCGGCGACGGCCTCGTCGAGGAGGTGCGCGCGTCCGCCCTGGTCGTGCTCCGCCGCGTCCGGGGCGTCGCCGTCGAGGCCCGCGCCGGCGTCCGCCTCTCCGTCGACGACATCGCGCAGCTCGCGACGGACATCACCGTCCTGGACGGCAACATCGCCCGTGCGCTGCACGCCGCGCGGCGCGCGGACCTGCCAGCGATCGAGCTCGCCCGCGACCACGTCGACGCGGCCCACGGCATCGTGCGGGAGCTGCTCGCCGAGGTCGGCCCGGTCTAGTCGCCCGGCCGCCCCGGGCGGCGCGGCCCTGCCGCCGACCGGCCGACCGTCTCAGGGGGCGTCGGCCGGGCCGGGGCCGGGCCGCCCCGGGCGGCGTGCCCCGGACCACCCGCCCGACCGTGTCAGGGGGCGTCGCCCGGGCCGCGGCCCGGCTGCCTCGTCCGGCGCAGCAGCCCGCGTCGCGGCCGCTCGTCCGGCGGCTCCGGGCGCGGGAGGGCCTCGACCACCCCGTCCGGGACGACGTGGACCACGTAGCCCCGGATCGCGTCCCCGTCCCGGACGAGCGTCGTCCGGGCGTGGACCACGATGACGCCGCCGTCGCCGCGCACCATCCGCTTCTCGAGCTCGAAGCTCGCGGTGCCGTCCTGCTCGGCGCGGTCGCGCAGGTACGCCTCGCGCGACCGGTCGTCGATCTGGGTGACGTCGGCCGCCGCGCGACCGAGGAGCCGCTCCTCGGGGTAGCCCAGGAGCGCCTGCAACGGCGGGTTCAGGCGCAGCCACCGGCCCTCGGTGTCGATGATCCCGGTCGGCTCGAACGCGGACCCGACCGCCGCGTCCAGGACGGCGTCGAGCTCGCGGGCGACGGCCGCGGCCTCGTGCTCGTCCGTCACGTCGACGGCGACGATCGCGCAGGCCCCACCGATCTCGCGGCTCCGGGGCGCGTGGAAGCGCAACTCGACCGTCCGGTCGCCGCGCGGGGTGCGCACCGTCACGGCGGTCGGCTCGTCGCGCCAGGCGGCGGTGACGTGGTCGACCAGGAGCCCCGCGAGCTCCGGCGTCACGGCCGCGCCGACCGGCCGGCCCACGAGGGATCGGTCCTCGTCGACGAACGCGCGGAACAGGCCGCCCGACGCCGACCGGATGACGAGGTCGCGGTCGACGGTGAGGATGGCGCAGCGCCGGTCCGCGGTCAGCCCGTCGGAGGATCGCGCGGCGGTCCGGCGACGCCCGCCCCTGGAGAGGACGGGCTCGGCCGCCACCGGCCGGGCGCGCGGCACCCCGCCGTCGGTCGGACGGTCCGGCAGCGCCGCCGGGAGCGCGGGCGTCGGCGCGCGGG
>WLOB01000097.1 GCA_009699505.1 Actinomycetota bacterium
ACCCGCCCAGGCGCCCGAGCCGGCGCCCGGCCCGGCCGTCCCCGGCCACCCGGCCGTCCCGAGCAGCGGCGCGTCCGGCGCGTCGCCCCGCAGCTGCACCCAGCGCGCCTCGGCCGGCGTCCCCGCGGCGTCCCAGAGGAAGAGCATGTACCAGCCCGCGGCGAGGCCGCGCCCGGTCGGCGCGAGGACGTTCACGCCCTCGCCGGCCACGCGGTCCAGCGGCAGCTCGGCGAACGCGCGGCTCATGTTCGTCGCGTGGGTCACGGCGTCCGGGGCGACGAGCGTCGCCCGCGTGATCCGGCGTCCGGCGACCTCGTCGACGCCCACGCCGAACGGCGCGCCGAAGCGCACGGCGGACGGCCCCGACACGACGGTCGGCCGCGGCGCGCGGGCGTCGCCGTCGAAGAGGTACGCGGGCTCGTAGAGCTCGCCCTGGTCCTGCGGACGCCCGCCCGGTGCCCGGCCCTGCGCGGGGACGTCCGCGAAGCTCCAGTAGTCGTCCCCGGCCGACAGGACGCGCCCGTCGGGCAGCAGGACGGCGGTCGAGTGGTAGCTGCGCCACTTCGCCTGCGCGGGGCCGGTGCGCCAGCCCGATCCGCCGGGCCTCCACAGCGCGACGGTCTTCAGCTCCTGCCGCCCCTCCGTCGCGTTGTTGCCGGCCAGGCCGTTCGCACGCCGGAAGCCCGCCGCGCCGCCGACGTAGGCGAAGCCGCCGTCGGGCAGGCCGACGAGCTGGCCGTAGGAGCGGGGCCGGTCCAGGTCGGGGACCGGGTCCGAGCCGTCCGCGGTCCACGCCCGGTCGCCGCCGGCCAGGTCGACCGACTCCGCGGACGCCGTGGCGGGGTCGACGGCCCGGTTCGCCGCCGCGGGGTCGTCCCAGTCGGCGCCGTAGCCCCCGACGGTCATCATCCGGCTCGTGCCCGGCAGGAGCGCGGCGCTGCCGCCGGAGCGCTGGTTGGACCGCGTCCAGGGCCCGTCGGTCCACGCCCCGGACCCGAACAGCCGCGACGGGTCGAGGATGCGCGTGTCGCGCCGGTAGTGGCCGACGTGGGCGACCTTGCCGTCCGGCAGCGTCTGCATGTGGGGGTAGAAGCCCACCGTCGGCCGCGCGTCGGCGGGCGAGGCCGCGATCGTGCCGACCTGCCCGCGGGCCCGGCCGGGGGTGAAGACCTCGAGGTCGTCGTTGTTGCGGCCGCCGCCGGCCTCGTCGTACCCGGCGGCGATCACGGTGCGCCCGTCGGGGAGCGCCTGCTGCGACGGGTACCACCGGCCGTGGCGCATCCGGGGCTGACGGGTCCAGCGCCGCGCCCACGGGTCGTAGGAGTAGGTGCCGGCCCAGCCGCCGAAGTCGGCGTGCCCGCCCCCGTTCCGGGCGCCGTACTCGGGGTAGAACGCGTTGCCGCCGGCGACGAACAGCTCGCCCGTCGGCAGCAGGGACTGGCCGGAGCAGAAGATCGGCGCCGATGCGAGGTCGTCCGCGGACCCGTCGCCGTCCAGGTCGATGGTCTCCTGCGGCAGGTCGTGGCGGGTCGACCGGCCCGTCTCCGGGTCCCACGTGTAGAAGGGCGCGACGTTCTCGCGCGTGCCGTCCGCGCCGGTGGCGAGCGCGCCGCGGCCCCAGTAGGCGACCTCGCCCGTGGGCAGCACCGCGGCGTTGATCGCCCAGGTCGGCAGGTCCACGCGGGTCGTCGACCAGCGGCCGACCCGGTCCGCGGGGCCGACGTCGGCGTTGATCCGACGGGTGGCCCGGCGGGCGTCGGCCGCGATCGTCGCGCGCGTCGCCGCGGGCGTCGCCGCCCAGGCGCGCAGGCCGGCCCGCCCGGCGGCGTGCTCCGCCGCGTGCGCGGCGCCGAGCCCCTCCGCCTCCGCCCGTCGCAGACCCGTCTCGCGGGCGCGGGCCGTCGCGGTGCCGAGCCCCGGTCCGGCCGCCGGGGCGGTGAACGCGGACCGGGACCTCCCCGCCCCGGGGACGTGGCCCGCCGCGTCGTGTCCCCGGGCGGCGGGCGCCCCCGCGCCCAGCAGGCCGACGGTGAGGACGATCGCCGGGGCGACCCGGGCGGGGCGGTGGACACGCACCCCTCGAGTGCAACATCCGCGGGCTCCACGCACCATCCGACGACGGGGGGCCCCGCGTGGTGGTGAACGCCGTCCCCCTCCCGTCGGACCGCCTCCGGGATCCGGTGGAGGGCGCGTTCCAGCGGGCGGTCCCGCGGTCTCGTGAACGCTGTCCCGTCCCCGTCGCCTCGGCCGCCGGGGCCGGGGGAGGGGCGTGCGCCGCCGCGCGTCCCGCCCGCGACCCGCTGGTAGCGTCGCGCCATGGCCCTCGTGCTGCCGGCGACCACCTGGATCGAGCCGGGGGCGCGTCACCGCGCCGGGGCCGAGGCGGTCGCCCCTCGGGCGCTCGCGGGCGCTGCTCGTGACGGACGCGTTCATGGTGGAGAGCGGCGTCGCGGCGGGCGTCGTCGCCGGGCTGGAGGACGCCGGGCTGGCGGTCGCCGTGTTCGACGGCGTGGAGCCCGACCCGACCGACGCGGCGGTCGACGAGGGGCGCGCGGCGCTCGTCGCCCACGAGGCGGACGTCGTCGTCGGCCTCGGCGGCGGGTCGGCGCTCGACGCGGCGAAGACGATCGCCGTGCGCGGCGGCAACCCCGGCCCGATGCGCCAGTACATGGGCTACCAGGAGCTCGTGGGCGCGGGCCTGCCGGTCATCGCGATCCCGACGACCGCGGGCACCGGGGCCGAGGCGACCCGCGTCGTCGTCGTGACGGACACCTCGACGGACACGAAGATGATGCTCCTGGACGACCGGCTCTGCCCCACCGTGGCGCTCGTCGACGTCGAGCTGAGCGCCACGATGCCGCGGCCGCTGACCGCCCACGTCGGCGTCGACACGCTGACCCACGGCATCGAGGCGTACGTGTCGGCGAAGGCGACGGACGAGACGGACCCCCTCGCTCTCGCGTGCGTCCGGCGCTGCGGCGAGCACCTCCCGGCCGCGTGGGAGGACGGCGACCTCGACGCCCGTGCCGGCATGGCCCGCGCCGCGTACGAGGGCGGCGCGGCGTTCGCGAACGCCTCGGTCTGCCTCGTCCACGGCATGAGCCGGCCGCTCGGCGCCGTCTTCCACGTCCCGCACGGCCTGTCGAACGCGGTCCTCCTGCCGACGGTCACCGCGTTCTCCCTGCAGGGGGCGCCCGAGCGCTACGCCGAGGTGGCCCGGGCGCTCGGGCTCGTCGCGGACGACGCGTCCGACGTGGCCGCCGCGGGCGAGGCGCTCGTCGCCGGGCTCGAGGACCTCAACCGCCGGCTCGAGGTCCCCCGTCTGCGCGACCTGCGGGGCGTGACCCGCGAACGGTTCGACGCCGCGCTCCCGAAGATGGCCCAGGACGCTCTGGCGTCGGGCAGCCCGGACCGCAACCCGGTCGTGCCGACCGCGGAGCAGATCGAGGAGCTCTACCGCCGGGCGTGGTGAGGCGCGGGCGCGGTCGGTGCCGCGGCGGGCGATGCGGGTCCGTGACGCGGGGCGTCACCGGGCCGCATCGGTCGCGGGATCGGTCGGGGTGATGCGGGTCCGTGACGTGGGGCGTCACCGATGCGCATCGGTCGCGGAATCGAGGGGAGTGATGCGGGTCCGTGACGTGGGGCGTCGCCGGTCCGCATCGGTCGTGGGATCGGTCGGAGTGATGCGGGTCCGTGACGCGGTGCGTCGCCGGTCCGCATCGGTCGCGGGATCGACGGGAGCGGTGCGGGTCCGTGACGCGGGGCGTCACCGATCCGCATCGGTCGCGGGATCGAGGGGAGTGATGCGGGTCCGTGACTTGGTGCGTCACCGATCCGCATCGGTCGCGGGATCGATCGGAGTGATGCGGGTCAGTGACGCGGGGCGTCACCGATCCGCATCGCTCGGCCGGACGCGCCTAGTCCCCGGCCGCCCGCTGCCGGACGGTCGCGCGCATCTTCGCGCTGCGCACGGCCGCCCGGAGCGCGTCGATGTCGTAGACGCCGTGATGGCGCCGGCCGTTGATGAAGAACGACGGGGTGCCCGACACGCCGCTCTCGTCCGCGCTCTCCACGTCGCGCTCGATCCGCGTGCGGTGCCGGCGCTCGCGCAGGTCGTCCGTGAAGCGATCGACGTCGAGGCCCAGGGCGCGCGCGTGGCCGATCAGCTCCTTCGCCGTCAGCTCCTCCTGGTGCTCGTACAGCCGGTCGTGCATCTCCCAGAACCTGCCCTGCGCGGCCGCGGCCTCCGACGCCTCGGCCGCGAGCTGCGCGTGCGGGTGCACGTCGGCGAGCGGCAGGTGGCGGAAGACGTACCGCAGGTGGTCGGCCCCGGCGTTGACCATCAGCTCGCGGATCGTCGGCTCGGCGCGCCCGCAGAACGGGCACTCGAAGTCGGCGTACTCCACGACGGTGACGATCGCGTCCGGGTCGCCGCGCACGTGGTCGCGCTCCGGGTCGACGTCGTCGGCCAGGTCGACGAGCGTCTCGGCGACGTTGCCGAGCTGGCGGGCGCGCATCGCGTCCGGCAGCCGGCGGGTCGCCGCGAACGCGGCCCACGCGGTGAACGGCGAGACGACCGCGGACGCGAGGATGCCGATCTTCGCCTGGTCGAGCAGCTCGTCCTGGCCCTCGAACGCCAGGGTGGCGATCAGCAGCGACAGCGTGAAGCCGACGCCCGCCGCGGCGCCCGCACCGGTGAGGATCGGCCAGGTGATCGCGGGGCGGGTGCCGCCGAGCACCTTCCGGCTCGCCAGCCACGACGCGCCGACGATGCCGATCGGCTTGCCGACGACGTAGCCGACGAAGATGCCGAGCGTCACCGACGACGTCGCCGCGGCGGACAGCACGTCGCCGTCGATCGCGATGCCGGCGTTGGCGAGCGCGAACAGCGGGACGATCACGTAGGTCGTCCACGGGTGGAGGCTGTGCTGCAGCCGCTCGTTCGGCGAGATCGCGCCCGCGAGGCTGCGCTGCGCGGCGGTCGCCAGCTCGGGGGTCGGCTGCTCCCGGAACGACCGGGTGAGCTCCGTCGCGCGCTCCAGGTCGTCCCGGTTGGGCGGGTACGCCGTGGTCACGAGGCCGATGGCGAGACCCGAGATGACGGGGTCCACGCCGGACTGGAACATCGCCAGCCACATGCCGAGGCCGACGCCGACGGCCAGGGGCGCGCGACCGCGGCGGACGAAGCGCAGCAGGAGCAGCACGACGAAGAGCCCCACGGCGATCCCGAGCGCCGTCAGCGAGACGTCCTCGGAGTAGAAGATGCCGATCACCGCGAGGGCGACGAGGTCGTCGACCACGACCATCGTCAGCAGGAACACGCGGACGCGGACCGCGGCGGCGGGCGTGACGATCGCCAGCGCACCGAGGGCCAGTGCGGTGTCGGTCGACATCGCGGCGCCCCACCCGTCGGCGCCCTCGCCGCCGGCGTTGAACGCGAGGTAGATCCCGACGGTGACCGCCATGCCGCCGACCGCCGCCATCACGGGGATCGTCAGGCGGGCGCGCTCGCGCAGCTCGCCCTGGTCGAGCTCGCGCTTGGCCTCGAGCCCGACGACGAGGAAGAACAGCGCCATGAGGCCCTGGTTGACCCACTCGCGCAGGTCGGCGTGCAGGACGTGGTCGCCCAGCGCGATCGACAGGTCGGTGTGCCAGACGTCCTCGTAGGAGTCCGGCCACGGCGAGTTCGCCCAGAGCAGGGCGACGACCGCGGCGAGGACGAGGACGACGGCGCCGCCGGTCTCGGCCTGCAGGAAGCCGCGGACGGGGGCCGCCAGGTTGCGCGCCCAGGCGGTGCGCTGGGGCGGCGTCGGATCGGCTGATGGTCGGGGGTCCAGGCGCACGCCGACGAATCTAGAGGGCGGGGGCCGGGTGCCCGGTGTGACGGGCGGACGGGTCGGCGGGCGCGCGGCTGTCCGGGGTGGTGGACGCCCGGGCGGGGCCCGCGGGGCCGCTCCGCCACGGGGACGCGGGCGCCGTCTGCCACGGTTGTCGGGGACGGTCCGCCCGGCGTACGATCCGCCCCGCCACCCCAGGAGCCTCTGCCATGTCCCCGATCACCCGCGGCTTCCGTGGCCGCCGACCCGACGTCGACCCCGCGCGCATCCCGCCCGGGCAGCACCACGAGCACGGGTTCCCCGTCCTCACCGCCGGCCCGACGCCCCGGGTCGACACGGCCACCTGGACCTTCGAGATCGGCGGACGGGTCGACACGGACGCCGTCTTCACCTGGCAGGACCTGCTGGCGCTGCCGCAGGAGACGTTCACCGTCGACATCCACTGCGTCACGACCTGGACGAAGCTCGACACGCAGTGGACCGGCGTCTCCGTCGACACGCTCATGGACGGCATCGAGCCGCGCTCGGAGTTCGTGACGATCCGGGCCCACGGCGGCTACACGACGAACCTGCCGCTGGCCGACCTGACCGGCGGCAAGGCGTGGGTCGTCCACACCTACGACGGGCAGCCGCTGCCGCCCGAGCACGGCGGCCCCGCCCGGCTGCTCGTCCCGCACCTGTACTTCTGGAAGAGCGCGAAGTGGGTGCGCGGCCTGACGTTCACCCCCTCCGAGGAGCCCGGCTTCTGGGAGGAGAACGGGTACCACCGCCGCGGCGACCCGTGGCGCGAGCAGCGCTACTGGAGCGACTGATCCCCGACCTCGACCCCAGCACCCCGCTCCCCGGCCCCGAGACGCCGGCCGAGAAGGAGGTGCCCGACGACCTCGGCGACGCGGCGGTCTCCGCGGGCGATCCCGAGCGCGTGCCCGACGGCGCGCCCGTGCCCACGGGCGAGCCCCCGCGGCGCGACCGGGTGCCGACGGGCGACCCCGTGCCGACGGGCGGTCCGGCCCCGACGGGCGACCCGGTCCCGACGGGCGACCCCGTGCCGACGGGGGATCCGGTCCCCACCGGCGACCCGGTCCCCACCGGCGACCCGGTCCCGGCCGGCGACCCCGCCCCGGACGAGTCGCCCGTCCCCCCGACGTCGCCCGGTGGGCGCTCGCGCGTCGACTGGCGCCTCGCGACGGTGGTCGCCACGGAGCGCGAGACGCCGCGCACCACGACGCTCGTCCTCGACGTGCCCGAGTGGCCCGGCCACCGCGCGGGGCAGCACGTCGATGTCCGCCTGACCGCGGAGGACGGCTACCAGGCGCAGCGCTCCTACTCCATCGCGTCGGCGCCGGAGGACCCCGAGCTGCGGATCACCGTCGACCGGCTCGACGACGGCGAGGTCTCGCCGTTCCTGGCCGACGACGTCCTGACGGGCGACGAGCTCGAGCTGCGCGGCCCGATCGGCGGGCCGTTCACGTGGTCCGTCGACGACGGCGGGCCGCTGATCCTGCTGGCCGGCGGCTCGGGGATCGTGCCGCTCATGGCGATGCTGCGCCACCGCGCCGCCCGCGGCTCCGAGATCCCCGCCCGGCTCCTGCACTCCGTCCGCACGCCGCGCGAGGCCGCCTTCCGCCGCGAGCTGCTCGGCCTCTCGGGGCCGTTCGCGGTCGGTCCGGGCACCTCGACGCTCGAGGTCCGGTGGACCTACACGCGGATGGCGCCGCCGGACCGGGACGGCTTCTCCGGCCGGATCGACGCGGCGATGCTCGAGGCGTTCGACGTCTCGGCCGGCGCGGCGTCCTCCGACGGCACCACGGACGAGGGTCCCGACCCCGACGCGCGCGTCTTCGTCTGCGGCCCGACGGGCTTCGTCGAGACCGCCGCCGGCCTCCTCGTCGCGCGCGGGCACGACCCGTCCCGCATCCACACCGAGCGCTTCGGACCCAGCTGATGGCCGTTCGTCGCAGTCGGCCGTGCGGCGACCGCGTGCCCGCCCCGTCGTGCGCCGCCGCACGACCCACCGTCCCGCCCGTCCCCCGATCCCCCGAGGGCCCCGCCGCATGAGCACCCCGCAATCACCGCCCCGCCGCCCCGCCATCGTCGTCGTCGACGACGAGCCCGCCGTCCTCGCCGCCGTCTCCCGCGACCTGCGCCGCGGCTTCGGCGAGCGCTTCCGCGTCGTCCGGGCCGGGTCGGGTCCCGAGGCCCTCGCGTCGCTGAAGGAGCTGCGCACCCGCGGCGACCAGGTCGCCCTGCTCGTCGCGGACCAGCGCATGCCGGGGATGTCCGGCACGGAGTACCTCGTCGAGGCGCGCAAGCTCTTCCCCGAGGCCAAGCGCGTGCTGCTCACGGCCTACGCCGACACCGAGGCGGCGATCTCGGCGATCAACGAGGTCGCGCTGGACTACTACCTGCTCAAGCCGTGGGACCCGCCGGAGGAGCAGCTGTTCCCCGTCGTCGAGGACCTGCTGACGACGTGGGAGTCCGGCGCGGCGCTCTCCGCGGGCGGCGTGCGCGTCATCGGCCACCGCTTCTCGAAGGCGTCGCACGACCTGCGCGACTTCCTCGCCCGCAACCGCGTCCCCGCCCGCTGGCTCGACGTGGAGCGCGACGGCGAGGCCCGCGAGCTCCTCGAGGTCATCGGCGTCGGCCTGGACTGCCTGCCGGTCGCGCTCCTGGAGGACGGCGGCGTGCTCGAGCGTCCGACGATCCTCGAGCTCGCCGAGCGCCTCGGCGTGTCCAGCACCCCGACCGAGGAGCACTACGACCTCGTGATCATCGGCGGCGGCCCCGCCGGCCTGGCCGCCGCGGTCTACGGCGCGTCGGAGGGGCTGAAGACGATCCTCGTCGAGCGCGAGGCGCCCGGCGGCCAGGCGGGCCAGAGCTCCCGGATCGAGAACTACCTCGGCTTCCCGGCGGGCCTCACGGGCTCCGACCTCGCCCGGCGCGGGACGGACCAGGCGCGCCGGCTGGGCGCCGAGCTCCTGACGGTCTCCGACGCCGTGTCGCTGCGGGTGGAGGGCGCCGGGCGCTTCGTCGAGCTCGGCAGCGGCGCGACCCTGTCGGCCACCTGCGTCGTCGTGGCGTCGGGCGTGTCGTACCGGCAGCTCGAGGCCCCGGGCTTCCAGGAGCTGACGGGCGCGGGCGTCTACTACGGCGCGGCGCTGACGGAGGCGCGGGCGTGCTCGGACCAGCACGTCGTCGTCATCGGCGGCGCGAACTCCGCCGGGCAGGCCGCGGTCTACTTCTCGGGCTACGCGCGCCAGGTGACGATGCTGGTGCGCGGTCCCGACCTGGAGCGGTCGATGTCGCACTACCTCATCGCCCAGCTCGCGGAGCTCCCGAACGTCGAGGTCCGGACGAACGCGTCGCCGGTCTCGGCGGCGGGCGTCGACGACCACCTGTCGACGATCACGGTCGCCACGAAGGGCGAGGACGGCACCGCGTCGGAGGAGACGATGGACGTCGACGCGTGCTTCATCTTCATCGGCGCGTCGCCCCGGACGGACTGGCTCGACGGGGTCGTGGCGCGCGACGAGCGGGGCTTCATCCTCGCGGGGTCCGACGCGCAGGAGGCCGGCTGGTCCCTGACGCGCGACCCGTACCTGCTGGAGACCACGGTCCCCGGCGTCTTCGTGGCCGGCGACGTGCGCGCCCGGTCGATCAAGCGCGTGGCGAGCGCGGTCGGCGAGGGCTCCATGAGCGTCTCGCTGGTCCACCAGTACCTCGTGGAGGGGTGAGCGGCATGGGCGAGTGGTCGGCGTACGGCGGACGGATCCGGGCGGTGGACGGGACGGCCGGTGCCGGGGCGGACGGGAGCGCCTCGGTCGGCGGGGATGGTGCGGGCGGCGCGGCCTCGATCGGCGGGGCCGGGGCGGACGGCGCGACCTCGGCTGCGGGGAGCGGCGCGCCCGTGGCGTCCGCCGGTGCCGCCGCGGACGTCGCCGCCCCGGGGTCCGTCGGGCCCGACGGCCGGATCTGCGAGGACGGGTCGCGGTCGCACCCCGACCTCAGCGCGCCGAGGTGGACGCTGCCCGGGTCGACGGACGGGCCGGTCGCCCCGGTGACGCTCGAGGAGCTGCGCGCGATCGACCTGTTCGACGACCTCGACGACGAGGAGCTCGGGCGGTTCCTGGCGGTCGCCAAGGTGCGCGAGGCGCCGAAGGGCGAGCGGCTCGCGGAGCCCGACGGCGTCCCGATCGGCGTGCAGCTGCTCCTGCGCGGCAGCGCCCAGTCCTACCGGCTGGAGGGCGACCGCACCGAGCCGGTCGGCCGGCAGCGGGCCCCGACCTGGATGGGCGCGATCGCGGTCCTGTCCGACGCGCCCGTCGGGGTGCGGATGGTCGCGGAGGAGCCGTGCCGGATCGCGATGATCCACGGCGAGAAGTTCCGCAAGCTCGCCTTCGCGTTCCCGGCCGTCCACCGCCGCGTGATGCAGCAGGTCGCCCCGGTGATGAGCCGGATCACCGCGATGGAGCAGGACCGCGAGCGCCTCGCGTCGCTGGGCACGATGGCCGCGGGTCTCGCGCACGAGCTGAACAACCCGGCCGCCGCCGCGCAGAGCACCGCCGCGCAGCTCGCGGACACGCTCGAGGTCATCACGGGCGCGTTCGGGGCGTTCGTCGAGTCCGGCGTGGAGCGCGAGCAGGCGGCGCAGCTCGTCGCCCTGCAGCGCGAGGTCGCCGCCGCGGCCGAGGGGCGCACGGCGCTCGACGGCCTCGACGCCGCCGACGCCGAGGACGAGCTGCAGGACGTGCTCGAGGACCTCGGCGTGCCGGAGCCGTGGGTGCTGGCCGAGGAGCTCGCGTCCGCCGGCGTCGACGCGGAGTGGGTCGGCCGCCTCGCCGAGCTCGCCGGCCCTGCGGCGACCGGCCCGGCGCTGAAGTGGGTCGCCGCGACGCTGTCGGCCCGCGGCCTCGTCGCCGAGCTGCAGGAGTCCACGCGGCGCATGAGCTCGCTCGTCGGCTCCGTGAAGTCGTACGCGTACCTCGACCGCGGGGACCTCGTCGAGGTCGACCTGCACGAGGGGCTCGAGACGACGCTCGCCGTCCTCGCGCACAAGCTGAAGGGCAAGGGGATCGCGGTCGTCCGCGACTACGACCGCAGCCTGCCGAAGCTCACGATCCACGGGTCGGAGATGAACCAGGTCTGGACGAACCTGCTGCACAACGCGATCCAGGCGCTCGTCGAGCACCACGCCGCGCAGAAGGCCGCGGGCACCGCGGCCGCGCCCGCGGTCCCCGAGCGCGGGCCGACCGGCCGGCCGGTGACGCCGACCTCGGGCCTGCGCGCCGCGTTCGCCGCGGCCGCCGCGACGGCCGAGGCCGGCGGCATCATCGGCACGATCACGATCCGCACCCGCCGCGAGGAGTCCTGCGCGGTCGTCGAGATCACCGACGACGGCCCGGGCATCCCGCCCGACGTCCGCGACCGCATCTTCGACGCCTTCTTCACCACGAAGGAGGTCGGCGAGGGCACCGGCCTGGGTCTGGCGACCGTCCGCCGCATCGTCGCCGACCGCCACGGGGGCTCCCTCGCGGTCGACACCACGGTGGAGCCGCCGACGGGCACGACGTTCACGGTCCGGCTGGCGCTGCCGCACGGGGACTGAGGGGCGGGGCGGGGCGCCGTCGCCCGGGCGGGGCCGCGTTGGCCGGGCGGGGCCAAGTTGGCCGGGCGGGGCCGCGTTGCCCGGATCGTGCACCAGGGCGACGCGATTCCGGAACACGGCGGGGCCCCGGCCGCTCGCCGTCGCCCGCGACCGCCGCGTTGCCCGGATCGTGCACCAGGGCGACGCGATTCCGGAACACGGCGGGGCCCCCGGCCGCTCGCCGTCGCCCGCGACCGCCGCGTTGCCCGGATCGTGCACCAGGGCGACGCGATTCCGGAACACGGCGGGGCCCCCGGCCG
>WLOB01000098.1 GCA_009699505.1 Actinomycetota bacterium
CGCGACACGGCGTTCGAGGCGCTGCTCGTCCGCGTGCCGTGGCCGGACTGGCTGGCCCACCTCGAGCGCGAGCGCTACGACAACGAGAAGTTCGTCCCGGTCACGTTCGTCGACCACACGTCGGGCTACGACTCCGAGTGCGCCGTGCTGTTCCCCGAGACGGTCTCGGTCGCCGAGCGCGCGGCCAACCACTTCGGCGGGATCTTCTGCGACCGCGAGGCCGAGCGCTTCCGCCGCGCGGTCACCGCGGCCTCGGGGATCCTCCGGCTGGACCTGCCGCCGGACGTCGCGGCGCTCTGCACGTCGCAGCGCGCGGCGCAGGACGCCTACCTGCTCTGGGACCTGGTCCACGACCGCGCCCACAGCCACGGCGACCTGCCGTTCGACCCGTTCATGATCCGCCAGCGCATGCCGTTCTGGATGTACGCGCTGGAGGAGCTGCGCTGCGACCTGACCGCGTTCGGCGAGGCGGTGCTGCTGGAGGAGCAGGGCGTCGCCGTCGCCCGCGACACGCAGCGGGCGATCCTCCTGGACCGCCTCTTCCGCTTCCCGGTCACCGGCACCCGCGTGCGCAACTACGACGGGCTCGGCGGGCAGCTCCTCTTCGCGTACCTGCACCGCACGGGACGGATCCACTGGACGGACAACCGCCTGGCGGTCGAGTGGGACACCGTCGGAGGCGGGGTGCTCGAGCTGCGCACGCTCGTCGAGGACCTCTACCGGCGGGGCATCGACCGCACGAAGCTCGGGCACTGGCGCGCCGCGCACGAGCTCGTCGCGACCTACGTGCCGGCGGCCGCCGGCTCCGTCTGGGCCTCCCGGCCCCTCGCCGAGGTCGACGACCCGCGGGTCCACGTCGACCAGGTGCTCGACGACGAGTTCCCCCTCTCGATCTTCTACGCGTCGCTGCGCCAGAAGATGGCGCCCGCGCTCGAGCGTCCCGTCCGTCCTGCGACGATCGCCGCATGAAGGGCTTCGCCTCCGACAACTACGCGGGCGTCCACCCCGAGGTCATCGCGGCGATCGCCGAGGCGAACGTCGACCACGCCGTCGCCTACGGCGAGGACCCCTGGACGGCGCGCGCGGAGGAGCTCCTGCGCGACCACTTCGGGCCCGCGGCGCGCTCGTGGCTCGTCTTCAACGGGACGGGCGCCAACGTCCTGGCCTTCCGCGCGCTCTGCCGACCCTGGCAGGCGGTGATCTGCGCCGAGACCGCGCACGTCAACGTCGACGAGGGCGGGGCGCCCGAGGCCATCGGCGGCACCAAGCTGCTGACGGTCCCCACGCCGGACGGCAAGCTCACGCCGGGCACGGTCGACACGCACCTCCTGCGGGTCGGCGACGAGCACGCCGTCCAGCCCCGCGTCGTGTCCGTCACCCAGAGCACCGAGCTCGGCACGCGCTACGAGCCCGGCGAGCTGCGCGAGCTGGCCGACCACGCGCACGCCCACGGGCTGCTCCTGCACGTGGACGGCTCGCGGCTGGCCAACGCCGCCGCCGGGCTCGCCGTGTCCCTGGCCGCCACGACGACCGACGTCGGCGTCGACGCGGTCTCCTTCGGCGGCACGAAGAACGGGCTGCTCGGCGGCGAGGCGCTCGTGCTGCTGGACGACGCGGTGGGCGAGGGGACGACGTACCTGCGCAAGCAGACCCTGCAGCTGGCGTCGAAGGGCCGGTTCCTGGGGGCGCAGTTCGTGGCGCTGCTCGAGGGCGACCTCTGGCGGACGAGCGCCGCGCACGCCAACGCGATGGCCGCGCGCCTGGCCGTCGCGGTGGAGCGGATCCCCGGCGTCACGGTCACCCAGCGCGTGCAGGCCAACGCCGTCTTCGCCCTCCTGCCGCCGGGCGTCGCCGAGCGGCTGCAGCGCGACGTCCGCTTCTACACGTGGGACGAGTCGACCGGCGAGGTGCGCTGGATGTGCTCCTGGGACACGACGGAGGACGAGGTCGACGCCTTCGCCGACCGGATCGCGCAGGCGTGCGGGGCGGCCGTCGCGGGCTGACCGCCCGGTACCGGGCGGCGCGCGCCGGGGCGCGCCGGGCCCGGGCCGTCGCGGGGTCGACGGTCCGGGGAGCGCCCGGGCGCGCCGGGCCCGCGGGTCCCCGCCGCTAGCGTGGGGCGCATGTCCGCGACCCCGCCCGTCCGCATCGCGCTCTCCCGTCGGGGCTACCCCGGCCTGGACGACGCGCCGCTGCCCGAGGGCGCCGAGCTCGTCCTGCCCGACGAGGGCGCACCGACGGACGACGCCGCCCTGCGCGCGCTCGCGGCGGACTGCGACGGCCTCGTCGTCTCCACGCCCGACCGGGTCGACGCGGAGCTCTTCGACGCCGCGCCGCGGCTGAAGGTCGTCGCGCTCGTCGCCGTCGGCTTCGACAACGTCGACCTCGACGAGGCGCGACGCCGGGGCATCGTCGTCACCCACACCCCCGGGGTGCTCGCCGACGCGACCGCCGACCTGGCGTTCTCGCTGATCCTCATGGCGCGCCGGCTGCTCGTGCCCGCACTGGACACCACGCGCGCCGGCGAGTGGGGCGCGTTCGACCCGCAGGCGTTCCTCGGCCTGCAGGTCGCCGGGGCCACGCTGGGCATCGTCGGCTACGGCGACATCGGCTCCGCCGTCGGGCGCCGCGGCGCGGGCTTCGGCATGACCGTCCTGCAGCACAGCCGCAGCCCCAGGCCGGAGGACGGCATCGCCGAGGCCGTCGGGCTGGACGAGCTGCTCGAGCGCTCCGACGTCGTCTCGCTCAACGTCCCGAGGACCCCGGAGACCGCGGGCCTCATCGGGGCACGGGAGCTCGACCTCCTCGGTCCTCGCGGCACCCTGGTGTCCACCGCCCGCGGCGGCGTCGTCGACGAGGACGCGCTGCTGGCCGCCCTGCGCGAGGGGCGCATCCACTCCGCCGGCCTCGACGTCTTCGCCACGGAGCCGCTCACCGACGCCGCGAGCCCGCTCCTGCACGAGCCGCGGCTCGTCTGCCTCCCGCACATCGGCTCCGCGTCGGTCGAGACGCGCACGGCGATGACCCGGATGGCGCTGCGCAACGTCACCGCCGTCCTCTCGGGCGACGACGCCCCGAACGTCGTGCCGCCGCTGCGGGGCTGAGGGCCGCGCGGGCCCGGTCGCCGGGCGCGGCCGGACGACGCGCCCAGGGGCACGCTCGCCGCGCGGCGCCGCACGGCGAACCGCATCCGGGAGCCGGCGTCCGGGCAGCGAGCGACGCATCGTCGCTCCGGCCCGGATAGATGCTTGCATGAAGCAACTGCATGGGCTACAGTTGCTTGCAGGAAGCAGGTATACCGCCCGTGCCCCACACCGACCACGACATCGACGCGCTGGCCCAGGCGCTCTACCACCTCTCCGCGCTGCGCCGCGACCTGCAGCGCTTCGCGGGGATCGAGCACGCCGTCGCCGGGCTCATGGTCCTGAGCGTCGTCCACCGCATCGGCCCGGCGCGCATCAGCGACGTCGCCGCCGACATGCAGGTCAACCTGTCCGTCGCCTCCCGCCAGATCCAGGCGCTCGAGGACGACGGCCACGTCGACCGGATCCCGGACCCGCACGACGGGCGCTCGAGCCTCATCGCGATCTCGGACGCCGGCCGCTCGAAGCTCGAGCGCGCCCACCGGCGCCTCGTCGACGCCGTCGCGACGGCGGTCGACGACTGGGACCGCAGCGAGATCAGCGGGCTGGCCGACGGCATCGTCCGGCTGCGGGGCGCCCTGGGGACCTGCGACGACCACCACCACGTCCCGGCCGACCGCCCCGCGGCCGACCCCGACCCCACGTCCGCCCAGGGGGCGGACGCGCATCACGAGGAGCACACCCGATGAGCAGCACCCCCACCCCCGCGACGGCCGGCGGACCGCCCGCCGCCGCGGCACCCATGAGCCACCGGCAGATCCTCGAGGCGCTCTCCGGCCTCCTGCTCGCCATGTTCGTGGCGATCCTCTCGAGCACGGTCGTCTCGGCCGCCCTGCCGACGATCATCGCCGACCTCGGCGCCGGCCAGTCCACCTACACGTGGGTTGTCACGGCCACGCTCCTGACGATGACCATCTCGACCCCGATCTGGGGCAAGATGGCCGACCTCTTCAACCGCAAGCAGCTGATCCAGCTCGGCATCGTCATCTACCTCGTCGGGTCGATCCTGGCCGGGTTCGCGACCTCGTCGGCCTGGCTCCTGGCCTGCCGCGCGCTCCAGGGCGTGGGCGTCGGCGCGCTGACCGCCCTCGTCCAGGTCATCCTGTCCGACCTCGTCTCCCCCCGCGAGCGCGGCCGCTACATGGGCTACCTCGGCGCGGTCTTCGGCGTCGGCACCGTCGCGGGCCCCGTGATCGGCGGACTCCTCACGGACAGCCTCGGCTGGCGCTGGTGCTTCTTCGTCGGCGTGCCGTTCGCGCTCATCGCCCTCGTGCTCCTGCAGCGCACGCTGCACCTGCCCACGAAGAAGCGCGAGGACGTCCACATCGACGTCCTCGGCGGCACCCTGATCGCCGCCGGCGTCTCGTCCATCCTCATCTGGGTGTCGCTCGCGGGCAAGAACTTCGACTGGATCGGCTGGCAGACCGCCGCGATGGTCCTCGGCGGCATCGCGTTCATCGCCGCCGCGGTGGTCGTCGAGAAGCGCGCGAAGGAGCCGCTCATCCCGATGGGCCTGTTCCAGAACCGCACCGTGGTGATGGCGGTCGTCGCCTCCGTCGCAGTCGGTATCGCGATGTTCGGGACCACCGTGTTCCTCACGCAGTACATGCAGCTCGCCCGCGGCTACAGCCCGACGGAGTCCGGCCTCCTGACGATCCCGATGGTCATCGGCCTCTTCGGCTCCTCGACGCTGTCGGGCCGCTACATCTCGGCCAGCGGCCACTACAAGCGGATCATGCTGACCGGCGCGGCGCTCCTGACCGTCGGCCTGGCGCTCATGGGCCTGATCGACGACACCACGAGCCTCGCCGAGGTCGCCGTCTTCATGCTCGTCGTGGGCGCCGGCATCGGCATGCTGATGCAGAACCTGATCCTCGCCGTGCAGAACGTCATCCCGGCGTCCGAGATCGGCGCGGGCTCGGCCCTGATCGCCTTCTTCCGCAGCCTCGGCGGCGCGATCGGCGTCTCCGTCATGGGCGCGATCCTCTCCTCGAAGGTCACGGACTCCATCGCGACCGGCCTGGCGGAGGAGCGCATCGACGGCTCCGCCCTGGGCGGCGGCGGGCAGATCCCCGAGCTCTCGACCCTGCCCGGCCCGGTCCGCGGCGTCGTCGAGCACGCCTACGGCACCGGCGTGGCGGAGATCTTCCTGATCGCCGCGCCCATGGGCATCGTCGCGTTCGTCGCCGTGTGGTTCCTGCGCGAGCACGCCCTCGGCACGAAGAGCGGCATCGAGCTCGCCGCGGAGCAGGCCGGCGGCCCGTCGGAGGACGCCCCGGAGGAACGCCGCGGCGCCGCCCCGGAGATCCGCGAGCCCGTCGTGCATTGAGCCCCGGAGTGGTGGTCCGGGCAGGTCGTCCGGACCCGGGGCGGACCCGGCCGCGCCCGTCGGCCGCATCGAACGGGCCCCGGCCGGGTTTCCTGGGCACCGACCGCGCGTGGCGGTCGCGACCCAGGAGCCCCCATGACCCGTCCGAGCCACCCAGCGGTCCTCGCCGTCCCCGTCGCCATAGCCGCGCTGGCGGTGCCGGCCTCCGCCGGCGCCACCGGCTTCCTCTACCCCCCGTACGTGCCACCGTCGGCCATCGGCACGATCTGGGCGGGCTGGGACGCGCCGGCCACCGTCGGGGTCGGCCGCCCGACGAGCGTCGCCGCGGGCGACCGCACGATCATGATCGCCGGCGAGGCCCCCAGCGGCGGCGCGTACCCGTTCCGCCTCGAAGGGCCCTCCGGCCGGCGCATCGGCCGGGTGCGGGGCGACACCCCGCCGGTCCTCGGCGTCGCCGGGGAGCGGCGGCTCTACGCGACGGACGGCTGCACGGTCCGCACGTCGACCGACCGCGGCACCACGTGGTCGGCCGCCGGCCTGCCCGGCTGCGCGACGTCGCCGGCGTCGACGCCGCCCGCGACCCGCATCGCGGTCCTCGACGAGCGGGTCGCGTGGGTCGCGACGGACCGCGGGACGTGGCGGACGACCGACGGCGGGGCGACGTGGGGCCCGTCGTCGAGCAGCCCGGCGCTGCCGGTGCCCGCCTCCGCGGACGTCGCCTACCGCCTGACGCCCGGCATCCGGACGGGCGTGGCGCTCGAACGGACCACGGACGGCGGGGCGACCTGGACCCCGCTGCCCACGCCGTTCCCCGACGCCGCGGGGACGCCGTCGAACGGCAGCAGCATCGAGCTCATCGACGGCCCCCACCCACTCGTGGTCCGCGCCGACGGGACGCTCCTCGTCGGCAACGGGGACCGGCTCCTCCAGTCGCAGGACGGCGGGAACACCTTCGCGCAGCACCTGCTGCCGCGGAGCCTCGACGAATCCGACGGGGTGCCTCCGACGATCGACCAGCTCGTCTGCGACGGGCCACGCTGCATCGTCGGCATCACGGGCCGCGCCGGGGTCCCGCGCCGCGGGATCCCGTACGCCGACGGCGCCTTCGACGACCGGGACTTCAACCGGTCGGACGGCCCTCCGCGGTTTCTCGCGGCCGCGGTCGGCGACGGGCGCATCGTCGGGCAGGACGGCGATCCGCGCACCGACGCCGTCGGCGCCCCCGTCCTCGAGGGCTCCTTCGTCGGGACGGGCTACGGGGTCCTCGCCCGCGAGGGCGACGTCACGGGGTCCGTCGGGTCCTCGGGCGTCCTGGCGTTGCCGACGTCGACCGGCGCGACCACGACCGCGGTGACCGCGTCGACCGACCACGGGCTCGCCTGGGACGAGAAGCCGCCGCCGTCCTCGGAGACGCTCGACTTCGGTGCGACGCTCCGCCGCATCGCGCTCCTGCCCGGAGACTTCCGGGCGTCCGTGGCGCTGTCGTCGCGCAACCGGCTCTCGTGGAGCCAGGACCCGAGCGCCGAGGAGACCGACCTCGGCCGCCTCGGCGCGCAGGACCTCGCCGTCTCCCGCGGGGTCCCGGTCGTCGTCGGCGCCCGCGGCATCGCCCGCGTGGCATCCCCGACCTCGGGCATGGCGCCCGTCACGTCCCGGATCGTCCGGGGCCGGTCGTTCGAGCACGTCGAGGCGCGCGGCCGGACCGTCGTCGCCTGGTCGGGCGGCCGGCGGCCCTACGCGGTCCGGTCGACCGACGGCGGGACGACGTGGGCGCGGACGACGCTGCCGACGGGGGTCGACGCGGTCGAGGTGGCCACGGAGCGGGTCGTCTACGCGCTGGCCGGGCGGACGCTCCACCGGTCGGTCGACGGCGGCCGGCGCTTCACCCGCCGCGTCGTGACGCCCGCGCTCGGGGACGCGGGCCAGCGGTTCGACGGCGACGCTGCCCCGCAGCTCGCGTTCTCCTCGGCGGACCGCGGCGCGCTCGTCACGCCCTCCGGGGCGTTCGTCACCGCAGACGGCGGCGGAGGCGTCTCGCCGATCCCCACGCCGGGGGCCGTGGTGCCCTCGATCGCCGAGGTGGCACGCGGGACGGTGACGATCCAGGACGCGATCACCGGCGCGGTCCTGCGGAGCCCGGGCCTGCTCGACCGCCCGACCCCGTCCCTCGCGCTGCGGGTCGTCGGCCGTCCGCGGGCCGGCGCCCGCGGCGCACGGACGGTGACCGTCTCCGGACGCCTGTCGGGCGTCGGTGCCGGCGAGCCCGTCGCGCTGGTCGGCCACCGCTCGCGGGCGGCCGACCGGCCTCTCCTCGGGGTCGCGCGGACCGATGCGTCGGGCCGGTTCCGGGCCCGTGTCCGCCTGTCCGCGGCGCAGGGCGGCGTGCAGGCCTGGTTCCGCGGCTCCGTCACGACGGACCGCACCGTGCGGTCCAAGGTCGGCGCGGTCCTGCGGGTCCGCTGAGGGCCAGGGGCCGCCCACCGCGCGGGGCCCCGTCCCCCTCCGGACCGCGCACCCCGCGCAGCCCGGACACCGGCCCCGGACCGCGCACCCCGCGCGGCCCGGGGTCCCGGGCTCAGCCCAGCTTCACCGTGCGGGTCTTCACCGTCTGCGCGCCGAGCTTGCCCTGCGCGCGGACGCTGACGCCGAGCCTGCCGGTCTTCGCCGTGGCGCACCGGCCCTTCAGGGCGACCTTCGTGCTCCAGCGGCCCTTCCGGGCGACCACGGAGGCGCGGCGCGTCGTCGAGCCGCACCGCAGCGCGACCCGGACGCGGGCCTTCGAGGCCTTGGCGATCGTGCCCGAGACGACGACGGTCCGGCCCGCGCGGCGGGTGCTGCGCACCCGGAGGCCCGGGCTCTTCGCGCACGCCGTCCCGATCCTCGGGGCCTGCGTCGGGGCCTTCTTGCCGTTCTGCCCGACGAAGCGGGCGCTGCCGACGTTCTTCGCCCCGCAGATCGCGTCGACGGCCTCGATGATGCCGTTCTTCCCGCCCGCGATCGACAGCTTGAACTGCGACAGCGGCGCGTCCGGGATCGCCGGGAACGTCGTCACGAGGCGGTCGCGGTTGACCGCCGTGACGGCCCGCAGGTGGATCGTGGCCTCGCCCTGGAGCTTCAGGTACAGCGTCGGCAGGGTCGAGACGACCTTGCCCGTCGCCGTCGTGCGCTGCCCCTTGACGAAGTAGACCGGGCCCTTCAGCGGCTTCTCCAGGATCGGGGTCGTCGCCGAGGCGGTGCCGACGATGGACGCCGCCGGGCACTTGTCCTCGAGGGCCGCCTGCGTCTCGCAGAGGCCCTTCGCGTTGGCCGCGGCGAGCGCGACCGACTTCGGCAGCGCGACGCTCGTCGAGCGGATCCCGGCCTGGCCGTCGGCCTGCGAGGCGGTGGCCTCGACGCCGGGGTGCCCGCCCTTGCGCATCTCCTTGCGGCCCGTGAACGCCAGCTTCAGCGTCGGGGCGAACCGCTCGCGCTCGCAGCCGGTGAACGTCACCGGGGCGGAGCGCTTGGCGATCGTGCCGTCCGGCGCGCCGAGGTCCGCGGCGACCTGCCGCGTGCCGCACGAGGTCGGGTTCCGGGCGAAGCCCGGGCGGTCGACCGCGAAGGTCAGCGACCGCAGGCGGAGCTGCACGCCCTCCTTGATCTGCGGCAGCGGGTCGCTCGTCACGGTGACGTGCGCGTCCTCCGGGTCGATCGACACGGCCTGGCGGACGACGACGTTGCCGAGGTCGTAGGGGCCGGCGACCGCGCGGATGATCGTCACGAAGCCGAACTGGCCGCCGCCGTAGGCGTTCGTCAGGTAGACGGGGCCGTTCAGCGCGTACGGGGCGGCACCCGGGCCAGCCAGGGTCGAGGCGGTGCCGATGCGGCTGCTCTCGGGGCACGCCTCCGCGGCGACCTGCGCGTCGGAGCACCGGGCGACGCCCTTGATGCGGGCGACGAGGCCGGGCGGCAGGCCGACGGCGATCTTCTGCAGGAAGCGGTCGCCGTCAGGACGGGTGAACGTCGTCGAGAACGGGGCGAACGCGCCGGCCTGCGGCGAGGCGGCGACCGCGAAGCCGGGCTCGAACGGGAAGCCGGAGCACCCGACGACGTCCTGCGTGCTCGTGGGGGTCGCGGGCGCCGTGCCGGACCAGGGCGCGAGCGACGCGGCGCTCTGCACGGTGCCGCAGGTCTGGGGCGTCGCGATGACGGCGCGGGGGCCCTCGTCGAAGTGCAGGTCGAGCGTCGAGAACGGCAGCTGCGGCGAGTTCTCGACGACCGTCGTCAGCCGGCCCGTGACCGGGTCGGGCCGCACGGAGCCGACGAGCCGGACGGTGAAGCCCGGGCCCTCGGCCGAGACGAACAGGCGGTAGCGGTCGCCCGGCAGCGGGTCGCCGAGGTACAGGCCGCCGGTGAGCGGCGCGTCGAGGACCGGGGTGCCGACGGTGACGGAGCCCACGCGCGAGGCGGCAGGGCAGGCGACGGGACCGGCGCTGCCGCGGCGGAACTGCGCGTCGGAGCAGGTCTGCAGACCGTTGGCGGCCGACGGGCTGATCGTGGAGCCCTCGGGCAGGGTCAGCGAGACGTTGCGGACGTGCGCGGTGGCGCGGGAGCCGGCGGCGCGCGTCTGCGGGACCCGCAGGCCGACGTCGAGGCCGGTGGGGCTGTCGCGCGAGATCTGCGCCGGGCCGAGCGTCGTGGACGGCGCGAACGGCACCCCGCCGCAGCCCTCGACGCCGACGGGCGTCGTGTAGCTCGTGGAGCGCTGGTCGCCCGCGGCGGACGTCGTCGCTAGGCGCGAGGTCTGGACGCCGGCGCAGGACGTCGGCATGGAGAGGAACGCGACGTCCTTCGCCGCCACGGAGGCGCCGCCGCCCGTGGACTGGTGCGCCACGGGGCCGAGGATGGGCGTCGAGGCCGGGATCGCGGGGATGTCCGTCCGGGCCTGCGTGCGCTCCGGGTCGTGGGACGGGTCGCCCGGGACGCCCCAGAAGACGAGCTTGGAGCGGACGAGCGCCGGGTCGGCGGGCAGGTCGGAGATCGTGAAGAAGAGGCCGTTGTCGTCGCTGCGGACGCCGCCGATGATCTGGATCGGGTCCTTGTCGCCCATGAGCAGGTCGGACCCGGGCGCCTGGGCCGGGTTGAACGCGAAGCGCGCGACCTGGCCGCTCAGGCGGACCATGTTGTAGAGCGGGATCCGCACGTCGACCGTCTGGCGGCCGAGCGGGACGATCGTCCCGCGGATCGTGAGGCGCTGGACGCCGATCTGGCTCTCGACGGGGCAGGCCTTCGCGGCGAGCTGCGCGTCGGTGCAGGTGGGCACCGCGAGCGGGTCGGGCGTCAGGCCGGCCGGGATGTCGACGCGGATGGTGCTCGTGTTGCCGACGGGCTCGCCGGCCGCGTCCGTGGCGAACGTGAAGTCGGTGACCCCGAACGGCGGTCGGCCGCCCGCCTGCTGGAAGTAGGAGGTGTCGACGTCCGGGTCGGTCAGCGTGCCGGCCTCGAACTTCGTGATGTCGTAGGCGTGCGCCGGGGCCGCGACGGCGGCGGACGCGCCGAACGCGGCGACGGTGCAGGCCGCGGCGGCCAGGCCGCGGCGGACCACCGATCGGGCGCGTGGCCGTCCTGGTGCGTGGGGGTCTGCGCGGTGGGGTCCTGCGGGCATGAGTCCTCCTCGTGCTCCGCGCGATGGGATGCGGAGCGCGAGCAGGCTAGACGGTCGGTGCACGGACGTCCACAGGAATCGACGAACCGTGGCGCCGGACGTGCCGGCGGGCTGAAACGGCTGCAACTCGGGGGTGGGCGCCCGTCCGGGGCGCCCGACGGCCCGCGGTCTGCTTGGCACTCTTGTGACCAGAGTGCCAACGAGGCTTGACGGCCGAGGCTCGCGCGCTATGCTGGCCACACGTTGGCACTCTCGAGGTGAGAGTGCCGACCGCCGTCTTTCACGCAACACGAAGTCCGGAGGGACCTATGTCCATCTCGCTGCAGCCGCTCGGTGATCGCCTGATCGTCCGTGCCATCGACGAGGAGCAGACGACCGCCAGCGGTCTCGTGCTCCCCGACACCGCCAAGGAGAAGCCCCAGAAGGGCGAGGTCCTGGCCGCCGGTCAGGGCCGTTGGGACGAGGACGGCGAGAAGCGCATCCCGCTCGACGTCGCCGTCGGCGACCAGGTCCTGTACTCGAAGTACGGCGGCACCGAGATCAAGGTGGACGGCGAGGAGCTCCTCGTCCTCCGCGAGAGCGAC
>WLOB01000099.1 GCA_009699505.1 Actinomycetota bacterium
GCCCACCGCACACCTATCGAGACCAGGTCCACGGACGCGACCCCGCGACCGATCGGTGGTCTCGATCTCGTCGCCCACAGCACACCTATCGAGACCAGGTCCACGGACGCGACGCCGCGACCGATGGGTGGTCTCGATCTCGTCGCCCACAGCACACCTATCGAGACCAGGTCCACGGACGCGGGACCCGGGCAGGGTGCTCGCCGCACGGCCGCCCGTCGACCGCAGACGTGGGCACGAGTCGCCGAGGGCGCGGGCGTCGCTCTGGGCCGGCATGGGCGTCCCTGAGCGAACGGCACCCCGGACTCGAGCCGGGTCATCCCGTCCAGCCGCGCCACAGCGCAGGCTGCATCTGGTTCGCCCGCGCCCGGACCGTGTCCCGTATCAGGCGCTGGACCGTCCCCGGTGTGGTGCTCACCTGGATGCGGGTGAAGCGGATCGTCTGCCAGCCGACGGCACCCAGGTCGGCTTCGCGGGTACGGTCGGTCTCGAACGCCGAGGCTCGTCGGTGCGCCGAGCGACCATCCGCCTCGATCGCGAGACGGATGGCGGGACAGGCGAAGTCCGTGCGGTACACGCTGCCGCTCGCGCCCGTCACCTGGAACTGTCGGACGAGCCCGGGCACCGCGGCCCGGATCAGGAGTCGATCGAGCTCGTCCTCGAGCGGGGTCTGACGAAGAGCGCCCTCGACCGTCGCGGGATCCGTCCGTCGCACCCGGGCCAGTCCTCGATGCCCGCTGCGCCCCGCCACGGCGTCGCGGACCGCCCCGTCCCGGAGCGCCCCCTGGAACTCGCCCTCGCGGATCATCCGTCGGACGAGGTCGTCATCGGCCCGGGCGGCGACGTCGATGACGGTCCGCTCGGGAGTCGTCACGCGGAGCCCACGGACGACGACCACGTCGTCGGGACCGAGGGACCTGGAACGGTGCACGACGACGCCTGCCGTCCCGCCGCGCCCGCTCCCCGGCATCGTCACGTGGACCGGTCCGATCCGTGGCTGGAGCATCCGATGGATCACGCCGGCGGACCAGTGGCTCAGCACCGCGCGGTCCGCGTCGATCGCGAGGACCGCGGCCCAGCGTCGACCCCATTCGTCGACGCACGGCGCGGGCGAGTACACCGACCGGAGCACCCGGAACAGCCGCGCGCTCGACACCCGTCTGGCGATCCCGGACCGCGAGAGCCCGCAGGCCACGAGCTGCCTCGAGGAGACGACGCCGCTCTGACGGGCCACGATCTCTGCGACGCGTCGATCGTCCACGGAACGAGGGTCCGGCATCGCCGGTTGCACGTGGCCCGCGATCTGCGCCGATCCGCAGCCGGGGATGCACCGCGTCCCACGGGTCTGAACCGTCGCGACCCCGCGGCCGGTCGGCCTGGTCGCGGTTCGTGCGCCCCCGGCGTCCAGACCGAGACCACCCCCGGAGCCGGTCGGCCTGGTCGCGATTCGTGGGCTCCCGGCGTCCAGATCGAGACCACCGCCCGAGTCGGTCGGACCCGGTCGCGATTCGTGCGCCCCCGGCGTCCAGATCGAGACCACGCCCCTCCGGCCCAGGCCCGTCGCCCTGCCCGCCCCCGGCGCACCGCCCGGGAGGCCCCGTCACTCCCCCGTCGACCCGCCGACCTGCAGCCCCGCGAAGAACGTGACAAGCATCGTGCCGAAGAAGGCGTCGTCGATGCCGTCGGGCTCCACGAGGCGGTCGAGGGCGACGCCGTGGGCCATCACGGACGTCATGCGGGCCGCGTCCTCGAGGGGGAACGGCGCGCGGAGGCCCATCTCGGCGGCCCGCGCCTCGTAGATCTCGGTGACCCGGTCGCGCAGGCCGCGGCGGCGCTCGACGAACGCCGCGCGGAAGGTCTCGTCGCGGACGGCGTGGACCATGAGCTCGAGGAACAGGCGCCCGCCCGTGGGCTCCGCGCCGGTCTGCGTCAGCCAGGCGTCGCCGGCGTCGCGGGCCTGGTCGTCGATGTCGTCGTGGTCGCGGATCGCGCGCTCGATGTCGCCGATCGCCCGGTCGAAGGTCTCGTCCAGGACGGCGAGGAGCAGCTCGTCCTTCGAGGCGAAGTTGGCGTAGAACGCGCCCTTCGTGAACCCGGCGTCGGCGGCGATCTCGGCGATCGACGCGGCCTGCAGCCCCTTGTCCGCCATCGCCGCGGTCGCCGACCGGACCAGCGCCGCGCGGGTCCGCGCCTGCTGCTCCTTGCGGGTCGGCCGGGACGGGGCGCTCACCCGCCCACCGTACCGGCGCGGGCGACGGGCGCGTCCGCCACGGGGCCGACCGTCCGCCGGCCTCCGCCCGCGGGCACCGGCTCCGGCTCTTCAGCCCGCGGCCACCGCCACCGGCTCGGGCGCCCGGACCTCGGGGCGCCGCGCAACGACGATCTCGGCCTGGCCGCCCGGCGTCCTCGTGATGGCACGGGTCCGCATGCGCTCGCCCGGGGCGGTCGTCGTCTGCAGGTCCATCGAGCGGACGATCTCGCCGAGGATGACCTTCATCTCGAAGAGCGCGAAGCTCGCCCCGAGGCACCGGCGCACGCCGCCGCCGAACGGGATCCAGGTGTAGGTGCCCGGGTTCTGGCCGAGCCAGCGCTCCGGGACGAAGGCGTCGGGGTCCGGGTAGAGGTCGGGACGCCGGTGCACGAGGTGGATGCACGGGACGACGCGGGCGCCCGCGGGCAGGCGGTGCCCGGCGATCTCCACCGGCTCCTGCAGCTCGCGGACGGTGATCGAGATGACCGGGCAGAGCCGCATGGTCTCGCGGATCACCGCGGTCATCCACTCGTCGCTCTCGCCCGCGCGGACCTCGTCCTGCAGGCGCTGCAGCGCCTCGGGGTGGCGGACGAGGCGCTCGAGCGCCCAGGAGAGCGACGTCGCCGTCGTCTCGTGCCCGGCGACCAGGAGCGTCATGAGCTCGTCCCGCAGCTCGCGGTCCCCCATGAGCTCTCCGTCCTCGTCCCGCGCCTGCAACAGCATGGAGAGGATGTCGTTGCGCTCGTCGAGGTCGGACACGAGGCGGCGCGCGGCGATCTCCGGCATCAGCACCTCGTCGACGGCCCGCAGGCGACGCTGCACGGCGGGCAGCCGGGCGAAGCGCTTCTCGCCCATGAGCGCGATCAGCATCATCGTCCGCGGCTTCGTGACCTCGGCCATGAGGGTCTCGAGCGCCTCGCGCAGGCGGTCCAGGCGCGCGCCCTCCTGCACCCCGAAGACCGCGCGCATGATGATCTCGAGGGTGATCGCCTGCATCTGCGGCCACGCCTTGAGCGGCGTCCCGGTCGGCCAGGCGTCGATCGTGTCGCGGGAGATCTGCCGCATGAGCTCCTCGTAGCCCGCCATCCGCTTGCCGTGGAACGGCGGCAGGAGCAGCTTGCGCTGCCGCAGGTGCGGCTTCTCGTCCAAGAGGAGGACGGAGTGCTTGCCCAGCAGCGGCAGGAGGATCGAGTTGCCCTCCCCCGCGTGGAAGATCCGCGGGTCGCCCGTGTAGACCTGCTTGACGTGCTCGGGGTCGGTGAGGAAGACCCACTTGCCGCCGCCCGGCAGGTCGAGGGTGAACGTGTCGCCGAAGCGCTCCCGGCACGACGCGAGGAAGCCCCACGTGTCGCGCGCGAACTGCGCGGCGTGCCACGGCATCGGCCCGCGGGGACCGGCCGGGAAGGAGAAGGGCGCGGCGGGCTCGTTCATCGTGCGCGGACCGTACTCGCATACCGCTCGGTATGTCAACTGTCGATGCCGGGCTCCGGCCCCGGCGTCGACCGTCCGGACCGCCACCCTCCCGCCACTCGGGCGGCGGAGGGCGAACCGCCGCCCGGGCGGCCCGCGTCCCGCCCCTCAGTCCGCGACGCCCGCCGGCTCGCGCTCGCGCTCCGGGGCGCCCGTCGCCCGGACCTCGCGGAACTCCTCCGCCCGGACGTCGGCGACGAGGCGCTGGTACTCGCGCATCCGGTGCGGCCAGTTCGACACGACCCGGCCGGAGGCGTTGCGGTACCAGCTCGAGCAGCCCGTCCAGACCGAGCCCTCGAAGTCCTTCTGCAGGCCGGTGTTCGAGGCCTGCTGGACCTCGGGCCGCACGTCGATCGCGTCGATCCCGCGGGACCGCACGTGCCCCAGGGCGCGGCGGACGTAGGCGGCCTGCGCCTCGATCATCACGACGATGGAGCCGACGGAGAGGTTCGTGTTCGGGCCGTAGAGGACGAAGAGGTTCGGGAAGCCCGACACCGTCATGCCGTGGTGCGCCTCCGCGCCGGCCTGCCAGCCCTCCTGCAGCTCGCGGCCGCCGGCGCCGCGGACCGTCATCGGCAGCACGAACTGCTGGCTCTTGAAGCCGGTGCCGAAGACGATCGTGTCGACCTCGCGCTCCTGCCCGTCGTCCGTGACGATGCCGTGCTCGGTGATCTCGCGGATCCCGTCCGTCACGAGCTCGACGTTCGGGCGCTGCAGCGCGGGGTAGAACTTCGACGAGAAGAGGATCCGCTTGCAGCCGATGGCGTAGTCCGGCGTGAGCTTCGCGCGCAGCTCCGGGTCCTTCACGGACCGGCGGAGGAAGCCGAGCGTGAACGCCTTGAGCCCCGCGGCGATCGGCGGTGCGCTCGTCAGGCCGAAGGTCAGCGTCTCGCAGAAGGCGTAGATCCCGCCGCGGCGCACGCGCTGCAGCCCGGGGACCTTGTCGATCGCGGTGCGCGCCCACGCGGCGTAGGGCCGGTTGCGGCGCGGCAGCATGTACGACGGGCTGCGCTGGAAGACGTGCAGGCGCCCGGCCCGCTCCGCGACGGGCGGGACGAACTGCACGGCGCTGGCCCCCGTGCCGATGACGGCGATCCGCTCGCCGGTCAGGTCGTGGTCGTGGTCCCACTCGGCGGAGTGGAAGCTGTGGCCCGCGAAGCGGTCGATCCCGGGGATCCGCGGCCACGCCGGACGCGAGAGCTGCCCGCAGGCGAGCACGACGGCGCTCGCTTCGAGCTCCTCGCCCGCCTCGGTCGTGACGGTCCACCGCGCGGTCGCCTCGTCGAACGTCGCGTCGGCGACCTCGACCCCCAGGCGCAGGTGCGGGACGAGGCCGAAGCGCTCGGCGCACTCGCGCAGGTAGCCCTTAATCTCGTCGTGCGGCGAGCACGGGTGCGACCAGTCGCCGCGCGGCGCGTAGGAGAACGAGTAGAGCGCGGAGGGGATGTCGCACGCCGCGCCGGGATACGTGTTGTGGTGCCAGACGCCGCCGAGGTCGCTCGCGCGGTCGAGGATCGTGAACGGCACGCCCTCGCGGGAGAGCTCGATGCCCATCGCGATGCCGCTGAAGCCGGCCCCGACGATGACGACGTGCTGGTCTGCTGAACGGGTCATGCGTCGAGCGTAGGGACGGCCTCGCCGAACTCCACTGTGGCCGCACCACCGTTCCGGCGCGATGGACTATGGTCCGCCCATGGACGACGGCCCGGGCATCGACGCGCAGGATCGGGCGGGATCGGTGAGGACTCCGGGCGGGGCGGCGGACGGCGCCGCGGCGGACCGGTCCACGGCCGCCGAACCCGCGGCGGACGGCGCGACCCCCGACTCGCCCGCGTGGACCGAGCTCGCGGCGCGCCTGTCGACCGAGTCGGCCTGGCGCCGACGCGTCATCGAGGAGATCACGGACGCGATCGTCCGGGACCTGCCGGCGTTCGGGCGGGACTCCGAGCTGGCGGCGGCGGTCCGCGACAGCGTCGACGACAACGCGCGGCTGTTCATCGCGATGGTCGAGCGCGGCGTCGACCCCGCGTCGGCGGAGCCGCCGGCGATGGCCGGGGCGTTCATCCGGCTCGTCGTCCACCGCGGCATCCCGGTCGACGCGCTCACCCAGACCTACCGCACCGCCCACGGGGCGTTCTGGCGCACGTGGGTCAGCGAGCTGCGCTCCGCGATCGCCGACCCGCAGGAGCTCGCGACGGCGCTCGAGCAGGGCTCGGGCTACATGTTCACGTTCATCGACACGCTGACGGCGAAGGCGCAGAGGCTCTACGCGGAGGAGCGCGCGCGGTGGATCCGCAGCGCCGACGCCGTGCGCGCACAGACGATCCGCGAGCTGCTCGACGGGCTGCCGGTCGACGCCGCGGCCGCCGGCCGACGGCTGCGCCACGCGCTGGACCGCGAGCACCTCGCCGTCGTCGCGTGGAGCACGGACGGCGGCGTGGGCGCGCCGTCGCTCGAGCCCGCGCTGCGCGACGCGCTGGCCCCGCTCGGCGCCGGGCAGCCGCTGACGACCGTCCTGGGCACCGGCCTCCTGGCGGGCTGGGTCGGCAGCCGCAACGGGTTCGCCCCGGAGGACCTGCGGGCGCTGCGCCTCGACCCCGGCGCGGTGCGGGACCTCGGCGCGATCGTGGCCGTCGGCACGCCGTCGCGGGGCGTCGACGGGTTCCGCCAGGCGCACCACGAGGCGATGCACGCGCGCCGCGTCGCGCAGCTGCGCCTCGCGCCCCCGGGCAGCGTCGTCCACTACGACGCGGTCGCGGTGGCGGCGCTCGCCTCGGCGGACCAGGAGCAGGCGCGGCGCTTCGTCGAGGAGCAGCTCGGCCCGCTGCTCGGCGGCGACCGCGAGTCGGTGCGCCTGGCCGAGACCCTCGAGGCGTACCTCGAGGAGCACGCCAGCCCCCGTCGGGCGGCGGCACGCCTCGGCGTCCACGAGAACACGGTCGCCGCCCGCATCCGCACGACGGAGACGCGCCTGGGCCGCCCGCTGGCGGGCCGCACGACGGAGCTGCTCGTGGCGCTCCGCGTGCTGCCGCTCGTGCGGGGCTGAGCGGCGCCGGAGGATGCGACCCCGTGTCCGGGCGCGCGGGTCGGACGGCGTGCCGGCCAGAGGGCGCGCGGGTCAGGCGGCGCACCGGTCGGAGGGCACGCGGATCGGACGGGGGCGGATCAGAGAGCGCGCAGGGCGGCGGTCGTCGCGTCGGCGAGGCGCTCGAGGTCGTCGTCCGTCAGCGTCGCCCGCCGGACGGCGATCCGCCAGTAGAGCGCGGCCGGCACGACGTCGAGGGCGAGCTCCCGGTCGAGCTCCGGCCGGAGCTCGCCGCGCGCGACGGCGCGCTCGAGCAGGACGGACGCGAGCTCGCGGCGCGGGGCGCCCACCGTCGCCGTGAGCAGCGCATCGAGCTCCGGGACGCGCGCGGCCTCCGCGACGAGGTCCGCCAGCACCCGTCGGCCGACCGGGTCGTCGAGCAGGCGCCGGCCTCCGACGAGGAAGGCGTGGACGTCGCCGCGCAGCGACCCCGTGTCGGGCACCTCCGCCGGCCGGACCGCGGCGCGGGAGACCGCGGCGATCACGAGCTCGAGCTTCGACGGCCAGCGCCGATAGATCGCGGCCTTCCCGACGCCCGCCCGGCGGGCCACGGCCTCGACCGACGTGCGGCCGTAGCCGGCCTCGGCGACCTCCTGCAGCGTCGCCACGTGGATCGCGCGGGTGACGGACTCGCGAGGCACCGCCGCCCCGGCCGGGGCGCGACGGGCTGGAGGACGGTCGCTCACCCGGGCCATCCTATCGACGTCACGACGGAACGGTACCGTTCCGACGCTGATACGGTCCATCCATGGCCGCGTTCTCCGACCGCACGACCTTCGACCCCGCCCCGCCCGCGGCCCCCGTCCTGGTCCTCGGGGCGACCGGCACCACGGGCTCGCGCCTGGTCGGCGAGCTGCGTCGCACCGGCGCCGTCGTCCGTGCGGCCTCGCGGACGCCGCGACCGACGGCGGATCCGGGCGTCGTACCCGTGCGGTTCTCCTGGGAGAAGCGCGACACGTGGACGCCGGCGCTCACCGGCGCCGGGGCCGTCTACGTTCTGCCGCCGCTCCTCTCCGTCGCGCCCGAGGAGCCGGTCCTGGCGTTCGTCGCCGCAGCGCGCGCTCTCGGGGTGGCCCGCGTCGTGGTGCTCACGGGCTCGCCGATCGCCGCGGGCGACCCCGGGCTCGGGCGGGTGCACGAGGCGCTCGCCGCCGGGCCCTCGGGCTGGACCGTGCTGCGCCCGACGTGGTTCGCGCAGAACCTCGTCGACCCGGCCCACCACCTCGGGGCAGCCGTCGCCGCGGGCCGCGATCTCGTCACCGCCACCGGGTCGGGACGCGTCGCGTTCGTCGACGCGGCCGACATCGCGGCGGTCGCCGCGCGCGCCCTGCTCGACGAGCGGCCGCACGACACGGACCACCTCATCACGGGACCGCGCGCGCTGGCCTACGACGAGGTCGCCCGGGTGCTGTCGGACGCGACGGGCCTCGGGATCCGTCACCTCGTCGTGGCGGAGTCCGAGGCCGCCGAGGCGATGGCCCGCTCCGGCATGGCCCCGGAGTACGCGGCGGTCCTCGCGGCGATGGAGACGGCGATCGCGGCCGGCGCGGAGGACCGGGTCACCGACACCGTGCTGCGGACGGCCGGGCGGCCTCCGCGGGACCTCGCGGCGGTCGTCGCGGACGCCCTCGGGACGGACCCGCCGACCGTGGCACCGGCCGCGGCGGAGGCGGTCGGCGCGAACGCACCGGCCGGGACGGTGGCGCGATGACGCACGTCGTGCCGCAGGTCTACCTCGACCACCTCGCCGCCGTCACCGGACCGGAGCCCGCCTCGGTGCGGGAGCTGTGGGAGCCCGACGGCGTGCTGGAGTTCCCCTACGCGGGGAGCATCGGCACCGCGTCCCGCCTGGTGGGTGTCGACGCGATCGTCGGTTACTTCGACGGCCTGCGGGTCTTCCGCGACTGGCGGTTCTCCGCGCCGCTCGCCCGCCGCATCGAGGGGGCGGACGAGTGGCTCGTCGAGCTGCACGGGTCCGCGACGCTGCTGGCGACGGGCGCCCCGTACGAGCAGGACTACGTCGTGCGGTTCGGTCTGGCGGCGGGTGGGCGGCTCGCGTGGATGCGCGAGTTCTGGGACCCCACCCGGACCGCCTGACCGGTCGCCCTATCGCGGCTTGCGTCCCCACATGACGACCATCACGCGGTCGAGCAGCTTCGCGCCGAGCTTCGTGTTGGGGAACATCGTCGGCTCGCGGCGCAGGACGAAGCGGCTGACCATGATCGTGTGGGTCTGCGTGTACTTGCGGATGCCCGACGAGCCGTGGCGGGCGCCGACGCCCGACTCGCCCGCGCCGCCGAACGGCGCCTCCTGTGCGAGGTAGCTCATGATCGCGTCGTTGACCCAGCCCACGCCGGCGTTGATGCGCCGGGCGACGCGCTCGCCGCGCGCGAGGTCCTTCGAGAAGACGCTCGAGCCCAGGCCGTAGTTGACGTCGTTGGCCAGGCGGATGCCCTCGTCCTCGTTCGCCACCTTCATGATCGGCAGCGTCGGACCGAAGGTCTCCTCGGTCATGCAGTCCATGGTGTGGTCGACGTCGACGAGGACGGTCGGCTCGTAGAACCGGCCGTCGCCCGCGGCGCGCTTGCCGCCCACGAGCACGCGGGCGCCCTTCGCCACGGCGTCGTCGACGTGCGCGGCGATCGTGTCGATCTGCGGCGGGAACGTGATCGCCCCGACGTCGACGGAGCCGTAGCCCTCGGGCTTGCCCTGGCGCAGCGCGCGGACCTTCGTCTCGACCTTCTCGACGAACTCGTCGTACACGGGCGCCTCGACGTAGATGCGCTCGACCGACATGCAGATCTGGCCCGAGTTGCGCATGCCCCACTCGACGGCGACGTTCGCGGCGCGCTCGAGGTCGGCGTCGTCCAGGACGATCATCGGGTCCTTGCCGCCCAGCTCGAGCGAGCAGGGGATGAGCCGCTCGCCGCACCGCGCGCCGATCTTGCGACCGGTCTTCGTGGAGCCGGTGAACATGATCATGTCGGCGCGGTCGGTGAGCGCCGCGCCGGTCGCGCCGTCGCCCGTGGCGACCTGGAAGACGCCGGACGGGAAGCCGACGGCCTCGGCGCCCTCGGCCATCAGCATCGTCGCCAGCGGGGTGATCTCGCTGGGCTTGATGACGACGGAGTTGCCGGCCATGAGGGCGGGCAGCGCGTCGCCGAAGCCGAGGGTCAGCGGGTAGTTCCACGGCGCGATGACGCCGACGACGCCGAGCGGCCGGTAGGTGACCTTGACCTTGCGGCCCAGGACGAGCGGCGAGTGGGTCCGGACCTTCTCGTCCGCGAGGTACTTGCCGGCGTTCTTCGCCCAGAACCCGAGGGAGTCGGCGATGTAGAAGAGCTCGGCGAGGAGCGCGTCCTCGCGGGTCTTGCCGTTCTCGGCGACGACGACGTCGACGATGCGCGAGCGGTTCTTCACGAGCCAGTGGCGCAGCTCGAGCATCAGGCGGCGCCGGCCGCCGAAGCCGAGCGCGTGCCAGGCCGGCTGGGCGGCGCGGGCGCGGGCGACGACCTCGTCGATGCGCGCGGCGCTCATGTTCTCGACGAACTGGATCGTCTTCCCGGTGGCCGGGTTCTCGACGGCGATCATGCCGTCGGGGGCCTTCTCGGTGGTCTCCTGCTGCAGCAGCTCGGGCATGGCTCGTTCCTCTCGTCGACCGGTGGTCCCGGCACGTCGGCGGACTTCGCGCGTGCCGTGGGACACAGAGAGCCTACGCCGAATTGACAGGGTGTCGATGCGGCGGGACCACAACCGGGCGGGATCCGGTCGTGACGACGCCCCCGTGGCCCCCGCCGTGGCCCGTCGCGTGGGCCTCGTCGGCGCCCGTCCGCGGCGGCGCCCGTCCGCGGCGGCGCGTCCCGCCCGCGACGGCGTTCCGCGGTCAGCCCTCCGCGAGCCAGACCGAGATCGCGTGGTGGCCGATCGTGTAGGGCGGCGGCAGGCGCGCCTCGTCGGCGGCGAGCGCCGCGGCGAGCTCGGCGCGGTCCCACCAGCGGGCGGTCACGAGCTCCTCGGCGACGGTCGGCTCGCGCGGCAGCACGACGGCGCGGTGGCCGATCATCAGCTCGTAGGGCTGCGGCCACGGCTGGCTGCCGATGGACTCGACGCGCAGGACGCGGAGGCCGACCTCCTCCATCGTCTCGCGGACGACGGCCTGCTCCGGCGTCTCGCCAGGCTCGACGAACCCGGCCAGGCACGACCAGACCTTCTCCTTGGCGCCGCGCCGCCGGCTCAGCAGGACGCGGTCGCGGCCGTCCGTGACGAGCATCGTGGCGACGGGATCGGTGCGCGGGAAGTGCCGGGCCCCGCAGCCCGGGCAGACCCGTCGATGCCCCGCGGTGGTAAGCGTCGTCGCGGTGCCGCAGCGCCCGCAGAAGCGGTGATCGGCCTGCCAGCGGACGAGCGCGATCGCCTGGACCGCCAGCGCCGCCTCGTCGGGCTCGAGGTGCTCGAGGACGTCCCGGAAGGGCACGAGCTCCGGGGGCTCCGCCACCTCGGCGGCGGCGACCGCGAACACCGCCGAGCCGTCGGGGTCGACCGCCAGGAGCGTCGGGACCGCGACGCCGGCCAGGAGCTCCGGGCCGCCGACCTCGAGGCCCTCGGCGCTCGCCGCGATCCGGCCTTCCACGTCGACGACGAGCACGTCGGTCGCGTCGTCCTGACGGGCCGCGGCCAGCCAGGCGTCGTCCCGGCGGTAGCGGTCGCCGCGGTCGTGGGCGGCGACGCTGAGCGGGACGGGCGGCGCGGCGTCGGGCATGCGGAGAGGGTAGGGCCGCGAGGGCGCGGCGTCGGGCGTGCGGGGGAAGTCAGGGCCGCGAAGGCGCGGCGTCGGGCGTGCGGCGAGGTCAGGGCCGCGAGGGCA